>NZ_DATBMI010000010.1:0-10395 GCF_036554925.1 Pedococcus sp. | reverse complement strand
CAGGCTCGCACCTTGGCTCTCCACGCCCGAGCCGCCGAAGCACGTCCAGCCCTGCCCGGCCGACCTCCGGTCCTTCTGCTCGGCGAGGGCCACCTGGCTGGGCGGCACCCTGAAGAGGATGACGTGGTGGACGACGTCGGGGCTCCCCGGGACGACGTCGACCCCGGTGACGACGGAGTCACGCGTCACCTCGGGGTCGAGCAGGAAGCAGCGGTAGTCGTCGGTGCCGGTGCGCGGAGGCTTCGGCGTGTAGGCCTCCGGCATCGCGAGCGTGACGAAGCGCTCGCCGGCGCGCAGGGGGACCTTGGTCGGGGTGGGGCTGGCGTGACCGGCACCGTGGGGGCCGTGTGGCGTGCTGGGCGTCGGGGTGGTGGTCGGCCGCGCCGTGGCGGTGGTCGGCCGCGAGGTGGTGGTGGTGCCGCCCTGGGACGGCGCAGCGCCCGACGTCGGGTCGCCCGTGGGCGAGCAGGACGCCACGAGCAGACCGACCACTGCCGCCGTCCCCGCCCAACCCGCCTTCACAGCGCGAGTCTAGGGCCAGACCGGCGGCGCTCTCGGCGGTTGCCGGAGCGAACGGCGCTCTCGGCGGTTGTCGGCGCGAGCGGCGCTCTAGGCAGTGGCCGCCGCGAGCTGCCCGCAGGCGCCGTCGATGTCCTGGCCGCGGGTGTCGCGGATCGTGGTCGGGATGCCGTGGGCGCGCAGCCGCTCGACGAACTGCTGCTCGACGCCCGGGCGGGAGGCGGTCCACTTCGAGCCAGGGGTCGGGTTGAGCGGGATCGGGTTGACGTGCACCCAGCCCCTGCCCCGCGCGTTGAGCTTCTCCCCCAGCAGGTCGGCACGCCAGGCGTGGTCGTTGATGTCGCGGATCAGGGCGTACTCGATGCTGACCCGCCGCCCGGTCGTCCCGTAGTAGCGGTACGCCGCGTCCAGGGCCTCGTCGACGCTCCAGCGGGTGTTGATCGGCACGAGCTCGTTGCGCAGCTCGTCGTCCGGGGCGTGCAGCGAGAGCGCGAGCGTCACCGGGATGCCCTCGGCGGCGAGCTTGTCGATGCCCGGGACGAGCCCGACGGTCGACATGGTGATGCCGCGGGCCGACAGGCCCAGGCCGTCGGGGGCGGGGTCGGTCAGGCGCCGGATCGCCCCGATCGCGGCCTTGTAGTTCGCCAGCGCCTCGCCCATGCCCATGAACACGACGTTCGAGATCCGCGACGGCCCGGAGGACACCGGGGGCGCGGTGCTGTCGTCGTCCTCGCTGCCGAGCTCGGCGCCCTCGGGCGTGGCGGAGCCCGCGGCGAGGTCGCCGTGGCGGAGCGTCCGGGCGGCCTGCACGACCTGCTCCACGATCTCGGCCGCCGACATGTTGCGCGTCAGGCCGGCCTGGCCCGTCGCGCAGAACGGGCAGTTCATGCCACAGCCCGCCTGGCTCGAGATGCAGATCGTCACGCGCTTCGGGTACCGCATGAGGACCGACTCGACGATGGCGCCGTCGTGCAGCCGCCACGCCGACTTGATGGTCGCACCGTCGTCTGCGGTGCGCTGCACCAGCGGGGTCAGCAGCGGCGGCAGCAAGTCGCGCACCAGGTCGTCACGGATTGCCTTCGGCAGGTCCGTCATCTCCTCCGGCGACTCGACGAGCCGCTCGAAGTAGTGCATCGACAGCTGCTTGGCCCGGAACCCCTTGTGTCCTAGCGCCTCGACAGCCTCCTTGCGCTCCGAGGGGCTGAGGTCCGCGAGGTGGCGCGGCGGCTTGCCGCGCCGTGGGGCGGTGAACGTCAGCTGGCCGGGCCGCGGCTTCTCGGTCGTGGGCTCGGGCAGGTCGACGGCGGGGTTCTCGGGCATCCCCGCCAGTGTCTCAGCACGACGGCCCGCACAGGAAATGCCGGTGGGCCGCGACTGAGGGCCGCAGGCGGCGCCGGCCCTGGCGCTCTAGGTGTTGGGCACGAAGACGGACAGCAGCGCCCACGTGAGCGGGGCCGTGATGAGCAGGGAGTCGATGCGGTCCATGACGCCTCCGTGCCCGGGCAGCAGGTGGCCCATGTCCTTGATGCCGAGGTCGCGCTTGATCGTCGACTCGGTCAGGTCTCCGACGGTCGCACCGACTGCCACCACCACGCCGAGGATGAGCCCGGCCCACCACGGACCGTCGAGGATGAAGTGGATGGCCAGGGCCGCGCCCGTCATGCACGCGACCAGCGAGCCCGTGAAGCCCTCCCAGGACTTCTTCGGGCTCACCGAAGGGGCCATCGGGTGTCGGCCCCACAGCACTCCGAACGCGTAGCCCCCGACGTCGCTCAGCACCGTGACGAGGACGAAGACGATGACGCGGCCCACGCCGTCGGGGGCGGCGAGCAGCAGCGAGCAGAAGCTCGCCAGGAAGGAGGGGTAGAGCGCGACGAACATGCCACCGGTGATGTCCCGCATGGCGTCGCCGACGCCGTCCGCGACGCGCCAGAGCAGGATGCCGACGCAGGTCAGCCCGAGGGTGAGGCCGAGTGCCTGCCCGCCCCCGACGTACGCGGAGCCGATCATGCTGACCAGTCCCACGAGGCTCGGGACCAGAGGGACGAGGATGTTGGCCTGCGCCAGCGCCCTGCGCAGCTCCCACACGCCGAAGCCCACCGCCACGATGACGAGGGCCAGGAAGGCCTCCTTCGCCAGCGCCAGGGACAGCAGGATGATCGCCCCGAGCCCCACCCCGACGCCGATCGCCGCGGGCAGGTTGCGGCCCGCCCGCGACGGCCGGCGCCCGCTGCTGCGTGTCGGTTGGGGTGACGCACCGGCAGCCGGGAACGTCGGGGCGCCGGGGGCGGAACCGGGCGCCGGCGTCGACGAACCAGGCGTCGACGAACCAGGCGTCGAGGAACCAGGAGTCGAGGAACCAGGAGTCGAGGAACCAGGCGTCGAGGGGCCAGGCGTCGGCCGGGCCCGGGGTCCGGTCGGCGCGGCGCCGGGACCAGCGGGGGTGGCCGGCGCGCTGGAGCCGCCGCCGGAGGACTCCTCGGAGGCTGCGGTCGCGCCGGCGGAGCGGCTCTCCCTCAGCTGGCGGCGGGTGGGGTACGGCGTCGTCATGGTGTCAGGCGGGGGCGCTGCTGCTCGGGGTCTTTCAGACCTCGCGCAGCTCGGCCTCCTTGCCCTTGAGGAGCTCGTCGACGGAGTCGACGTACTTGCGCGTCGTCGCGTCGAGCTCCTTCTCGGCCCGGGCACCGTCGTCCTCCCCGACCTCGCCGTCCTTGACGAGGCGGTCGAGCTCGTCCTTGGCCTTGCGCCGGATGTTGCGGATGGACACCTTGGCGTCCTCGCCCTTGTGCCGCGCGAGCTTGATGTAGTCCTTGCGGCGCTCCTCGGTCAGCTGCGGCAGGACGCACCGGATGACGTTGCCGTCGTTGCTCGGGTTCACGCCCAGGTCCGAGTCGCGCAGGGTCTTCTCGATCTCGTGCATGGCCGACTTGTCGAACGGTGAGATGAGGATGGTGCGGGCCTCGGGCGTCTGGAACGAGGCCAGCTGCTGGAGCGGGGTCGGCGCACCGTAGTAGTCGACCATGAGCTTGTTGAACATCCCCGGGGTGGCCCGGCCGGTGCGGATGCCCGCGAAGTCCTCCTTGGCGACCTCGATGGCCTTCTCCATCTTCTCCTCGGCCTCGAGCAGGGTCTCGTCAATCATGTCGGCTCCTTCGGGGCCCTCTGTGGCTCCGGATGGTCGGTCGTCGGGTCTCGGCGACCGGTTCGTGTGGGTGGTGGTGCTCCAACTGTGCTGCGGGTCGAGCGGGGTCGCCCGACGCGGCTCCTGCCGCCTTCGGCCCGGTGGCGTGGGCGGGGCGTCAGTCGGCCGTGACGAGCGTTCCGATCCTCTCACCACGGATCGCCCGCACGACGTTGCCCTCGCCCTCCATGCCGAAGACGACCATCGGCAGCTTGTTCTCCATGCAGAGACTGAAGGCGGCCGCGTCGACGACCCGCAGGCCCTGCTGGAGAGCGTCGCCGTAGGTGATCTCCTCGAGCTTCGTGGCGTCGGGGTTCAGCCTGGGGTCGGCGTTGTAGACGCCGTCGACGCCGCTCTTGCTCATGAGCACGGCGTCGCACTTGATCTCCAGCGCGCGCTGCGCGGAGACCGTGTCGGTGGAGAAGAACGGCATACCTGCACCGGCACCGAAGATGACGACCCGGCCCTTCTCGAGGTGGCGGATGGCGCGGCGCGGGATGTAGGGCTCGGCGACCTGCCCCATCGCGATGGCCGTCTGCACCCGCGTCTCCACGCCCTCCTTCTCGAGGAAGTCCTGGAGGGCGAGGCAGTTCATGACGGTGCCCAGCATGCCCATGTAGTCGGCGCGCGTGCGGTCCATGCCCTGCTGCTGCAGCTCGGCCCCGCGGAAGAAGTTGCCGCCACCGACGACGACCGCGACCTCGCGGCCCTCACGCACCGCTTGGGCGATCTGGCGGGCCACGCCTCGCACGACGTCGGGCGCCAGCCCGATCTTGCCGCCGCCGAAGACCTCGCCGGACAGCTTCAGCAGCACCCGGTGGTAGGAGCGGTTCTCGGTGCGGCCGGCTCCGTCAGTGGTCACGTGCTCCTCCAGAGGGGCTCGATGGCGGGTCGCTCGATCTTTCCACACCACAGCGCTGTGTCTCGACCCGGGAGCGCTCTGGGACAATCGGCGAGCCATGACCCAGACCTCCGCCGCTCCCGTCACCGTTGCCATCACCCGACGGGTCCGCCCCGAGGACGAGCTGCTCATGCAGGCCTGGGTCCACGCCGGGACCTCCCTGGCCGAGCGGTTCCCGGGCTTCCTGGGCACCGGTTGGGTGCGCCCGGCCGCCGGCTCCGAGGACTGGCACATGCTCTACCGGTTCGACTCCCCGGCGAGCCTGGCGCGCTGGGAGGACTCGCCGGAGCGCACGAGGTGGCTGCGCTCCGCGCAGGACCTCGTCGAGCACACCCGCGTCGAGCACCGCACCGGCATCGAGGGCTGGTTCGACGAGCCGCGCGAGCGGTCCGTCAGCGACCTCGCCCCGCCGGCGCCCGCGCGCTGGAAGCAGGCCGTGGTCATCTGGGTGGCGTTCTTCCCCACCAACCTGCTCTTCACCTGGCTCCTCACGCCCCTGCTGGGGCACTGGCCGCTGGTGCTGCGGGTTCTCGTGTCCACCCTGCTGCTGACTCCGTTGATGACCTACCTGGTGCTGCCGCAGGTGACCAGGCTCCTCCAGCCGTGGCTGGCCGGGAGGGCTCGGAACCGCGCGGGCTAGAACCCGGCGTTCCTGAGCAGGAACTCCGTCTCGGTGTCACGGCCGCCGCGGGGGTCGGGCGCGGCCTCGACCTCCTGGGTGGTCACCAGCTGGTCGGGCGCCACCCGCTCGGGCAGGCGCGTGAAGTCCGGCAGCGGGCGGTCTGCCCGCTCCTCGGCCTCGCGGCGCTCGCGCCGCCCCTGCCTGCGTCCCACATCGCCAGTATGCCGCGCGCGCGGCCCGGCCACGCGGCATACCGGGCGTGGGCCTCCCGGCGGGTTGCGGGGACTCGGCAGGTGGGTGCGGTGCCGGGCCGTGGAACGGCGCGAGGCCCGCCCCCTCAGGGGACGGGCCTCGTGCCGTGGTGCTGAGGCGTCAGCCGCCGACCCGGAACCGCGCGAAGGACTGCGCCTGCGCGCCGGCCTCCTCGAGGACCTTGCCGACGGTCTTCTTGGCGTCCTTGGCGAACGGCTGCTCGAGAAGGACGTTCTCCTTGAAGAAGCCGTTGACGCGACCCTCGACGATCTTCGGAAGGGCGGCCTCGGGCTTGCCCTCCTCCTTCGCGGTGGCCTCGGCGACGCGGCGCTCGTTCTCGACGGTCGCAGCGTCGACCTCGTCACGGGTCAGGACGGTCGGGCTGAACGCGGCGATGTGCATCGCGACGTCGCGCGCGACCTGCTCGTCGCCACCCTCGGTGGCCACCAGCACGCCGATCTGCGCGGGCAGGTCGGGGCTGGTCTTGTGCAGGTAGGACACGACGTTGCCACCCTCGAGACGGGCGACCCGCTTGACCTCGATCTTCTCGCCGATGGTGGCGTTGGCCTCGTCGAGCAGCTCCTGGACGGTCTTGCCGTCGGGCAGGTTGCTCTTGAGGAGCGCGTCGGCGTCGGCCGCGCCGGAGGCAACGGCCTGGTCGAGGACCTGCTGGGCGAGGGCGCCGAACTTCTCGCCCTTGGCCACGAAGTCGGTCTCGCAGAGAACCTCGACGAGGGTGCCCACGCCGTTGCCCGCCTGCGCGGCGACCAGACCGTTGGAGGTGGTGCGGCCCTCGCGCTTGGTGACGCCCTTCAGGCCCTTGACGCGCAGGATCTCGGTGGCCTTGGCGCGGTCGCCGTCGGCCTCGTCGAGAGCCTTCTTGACGTCGAGCATGCCGGCGCCGGTCTGCTCGCGCAGCGCCTTGATGTCAGCGGCGGTGTAGTTCGCCATAGATGTTGTCTCGCTTCGTCGTTGATGTGGTCGTCGGTGCTGGGTGGCTCAGGCCTTGGCGTCGGCGTCGGTCGCGGCCTCGGGGACAGCGGCCTCGGCCTCGGCGGCAGCCGGAGCGTCGGCAGCGGCGGTCTCGCCGGCCTCCGGGGCGGCCTCACCGGCAGCCGCGGCGGCGTCGCCACCGAGGAGCTCGCGCTCCCACTCGGCGAGCGGCTCGTCACCGGCAACGCCCTCGGCCGGCTCGCCGGACTTGCCGGAAGAGCGGGCGATGAGGCCGTCGGCCACGGCGTCGGCGATCACGCGGGTGAGCAGGGTGACGGAGCGGATGGCGTCGTCGTTGCCCGGGATCTTGTAGTCGACCTCGTCGGGGTCGCAGTTGGTGTCGAGGATCGCGATGACCGGCAGGCCGAGCTTGCGGGCCTCGTCAACCGCGAGGTGCTCCTTCTTGGTGTCGACGATCCACACGGCCGAGGGGACCTTGGCCATGTCGCGGATGCCGCCGAGGGTCTTCTCGAGCTTGTCCTTCTCACGGGCGAGGATGAGGAGCTCCTTCTTCGTGCGGCCCGAGCCGGCCACGTCGTCGAAGTTGATCTCCTCGAGCTCCTTCAGGCGCGTGAGGCGCTTGGAGATCGTCTGGAAGTTGGTGAGCATGCCACCGAGCCAGCGGTGGTTGACGTACGGCATGCCGACGCGGGTCGCCTGCTCGGCGATGGGCTCCTGCGCCTGCTTCTTGGTGCCGACGAAGAGGATGGTGCCGCCGTGGGAGACGGTCTCCTTGACGAAGTCGTAGGCGTTGTTGATGTACGTCAGCGACTGCTGCAGGTCGATGATGTAGATGCCATTGCGCTCCGTCATGATGAAGCGCTTCATCTTGGGGTTCCAGCGACGGGTCTGGTGCCCGAAGTGGACGCCGCTCTCGAGGAGCTGGCGCATGGTGACGACGGCCATGCCGTGTTCTCCCTTGTGTCGTTGTCAGTTGTTCCCGTATGCCGCGCGGCCGGCTGGAGAGCCCACCTGCGGCATACGCGCCTGGCGCCTGCAACGCACCCCACCGGCATCCGGCCGGACTGCTGTGGTGCGCCCCTGTTCGGAGAGTGACCTCGTCACAGGTGGAAGACGCGCGAATTAGGCCTCGTGCGCCTCGGGCACACGTGACCGCCGCCCATCGTACGGCGTCTGCGGTTCAGGTGAGAAATCGCACCTGTGCTGCCCCCGGCAGCACGGGCGCGGCCCGGCGAGGTCGTGGGCGCTACGGCGCGGCGCTGCCCGTCGTGAGCTGCTCCTGCCCCGGCCCCGCCGCGACGAGGCGCTCGAAGAGGTCGACGTACTGCGTGAGGTGGCGGTCGCCGAGGAAGAGGTCCCGCACCCGCGAGCGGGCGCCCGTGCCGAGCAGGCGGGCGTACTCCTCGTCGGTCAGCAGGTCGACGAGCATGGTCGCGAACGCGTCGAGGTCCTGCGGGTCCTGCAGCAGCAGTCCGCTCTCGCCGTGGACGATCTGGTCCTGAATGCCACCGACCGCGCTCGCGAGGACCGGCTTGGCCTTCCACATCGGCTCGGTGACCGTGAGCCCGAAGCCCTCGACGAGGCTCTTCTGGACGACGACCGCGGCCCGGCGCTGGAGGGCGTTGACGAGGTGGGCGTTCTCGTCGACGTCGTCCATCGGCAGGCAGGCGAGGTGGACGCGGCGGCGGGCCCTGGCCGGCAGCGTCGCCCAGAGCCCGCGGCACTCCTGCAGCACCTCCGCTCCCTCGGGGTCGTCGGAGACCCCGGCCACGTCCGGTCCCGCGAGGAGGAGGTGCACGTCCCGGGGCAGGTCGGAGAGGTGGCCGGCCACGCCGGTGAGCACGCCGGCCATGTCCTTGAGGCGGTCCCAGCGGCTCACCTGGAGCACGAACCGCGCACCCCGCGGCATGGGCGGGCCGTCGACCATCAGCCGGCGGTGTCCGCGGACCGTGCCTGTGCTGCCGTCGCGCCGCGTGAAGGCCAGGCTCCCGTGGTCGGGGGTGGTGTTCTTCAGGGCCGCCTCGTGCAGGGCTGCGTCGACGTCGGCCGGCGTCAGGTCCACGTTCTTGGCGGTGAACGGGTCGAGCGACGGGGGGATGACCCAGAGCCGGTCGGTCGGCACCCAGTCCGGGGCGTACGCCCGGCGGGAGAAGATGAACGCTGCTGCGTGCTCGATGTGCGGCCGCAGGAAGGCCCACCCCACCTCGGTCAGCTCCGTGGGCGTGTCGCGCCCGATGTGGCACCGCCAGACGACGTGGGCGCCGCGTTCGGTGAGCACCCGGGTCAGTCCGGCGGTCTGCGGGTCGTGCAGCAGCACGATGTCGCCGGGGCGGACCATCGGTGCGAGCGTCGCCGCGTTGCGCTCGAGCACCTCGTGGTAGACCACCTGCTCCTGCAGGCCGAGCGGCCCGCCGTCGCCGGCCATGCCGTGCAGCACGTTGTGCAGCCGTTTGGTGATCGCGAAGAAGGCCGGGTCGCCGGCCAGGACGAGCCAGCGGGTGCTGACCCCCGCGCCGCGGGTGTAGGCCAGCAGGGCCTGGAGCATCTCGGCCACTCCCCCGCCCTGGGCCGTGGCGTTGACGTTCCAGATGGTCCGGCCCTCGAGGATCTCGCGCGCCCGGTCGACGTAGCGGGCAAGTCGCGCCGCCCGCGCCGGCTCCAGGAGCCCGGCGAGGCGGTCCAGCGGTACTGCGTCGATGTCGACTTCCCGCACGGGATCATGCTGACACGCCGACCGGCTCCCGGCCCGCGTTCGCAGTAGCCTCGCCGGCATGGGCAATCCCCTCGTGAGCCGGATGCAGGGCTTCGGGACGACGATCTTCGCGGAGATGTCGGCACTCGCGGCCGAGACGGGAGCGGTCAACCTCGGTCAGGGCTTCCCCGACACCGACGGGCCGCCCGAGATGCTGGCGGCTGCCACGGCGGCCATCGACGGCGGCCGCAACCAGTACCCGCCCGGTCCCGGTGTCCCCGAGCTGCTGGAGGCGGTGGCGGCCCACCAGTGGCGCTTCTACGGCGTCGAGCTCGACCCCCGGTCGCAGGTCCTGGTGACGGTCGGAGCCACGGAGGCCATCGCGGCTGCCGTGCTCGCCCTCTGCGAGCCCGGTGACGAGGTGGTCACCTTCGAGCCCTACTACGACTCGTATGCCGCCACGATCGCCCTCGCCGGCGCGGTGCGCCGCACGTCGGTGCTGCGCTTCCCCGACTTCGCCGTCGACGAGGAGTCGCTGCGGGCGGCGTTCTCCGACAAGACCCGGCTCGTGCTGCTCAACACGCCGCACAACCCCACCGGCAAGGTGTTCACCCGGCGCGAGATCGAGCTCGTGTGCGAGCTGGCGCGCCAGCACGACGCGTGGGTGGTCACCGACGAGGTCTACGAGCACCTGGCCTTCGACGGCCTCGAGCACGTTCCCGTGGCGACCATCCCCGGGATGGCGGAGCGCACGCTGACGATCTCGTCGGCCGGCAAGACCTTCTCCGCGACCGGCTGGAAGGTCGGCTGGGTGAGCGGGCCGGACGAGGCCGTCGCAGCGGTGCGGACCGTCAAGCAGTTCCTGACCTATGTGGCGTCCGGGCCGTTCCAGCCGGCCGTCGCCGTCGCGCTCGGCCTGGGCGACGACGTGTACTCCGGGCTGGCGAGGTCGCTGCAGGCCAAGCGGGACCTGCTCGTGGAGGGCCTCCGGTCGGCGGGGCTCGAGGTGGCGGTGCCCTCGGGGACGTACTTCGTCGTCGCCGACGCGGCCCCGCTCGGTGCCGTCGACGCGCTCGACTTCTGTCGCCGGCTCCCCTCCCTCGCGGGTGTCGTCGGCGTGCCCGTGTCGGTCTTCCACGACGACCCGGACGCTGCGCGGACCCTGGTGCGGTTCGCGTTCTGCAAGCGGGACGACGTCCTGGCGGAGGCGGTCCGTCGCCTGGCGTCCGCGAGACTGGGCGCGGCGGGCTGATCCCGAGGCGCATCCGGCGCAT
>NZ_DATBMI010000225.1:0-15678 GCF_036554925.1 Pedococcus sp. | reverse complement strand
TCTGGCCGGGCGTGCCGGACTCGTGGAGCAGCTGGGCCACCGGGATGGAGTTCGTGACGACGGTGAGGTCCGGGACGCCTCGCACCACTCGCGCCAGCTCGTAGGTCGTCGTGCCTGCGGAGATCCCGATCGCGGCGCCCGGCTCGACCAACGCGGCTGCGGCCGCCGCGATGGCGCGCTTCTGCCGAGTCATCAGGGACGACTTGGCGGTGAAGCCGGGCTCCTCGCTGCTGCGGGCCCCCAGGGCCAGGGCCCCGCCGTGGACGCGCTCGAGGACCCCCTCCTGGGCCAGCTGCTCGATGTCCCGGCGGATGGTCATGTCGGAGACACCGAGCTGCTCGACGAGGTCGGCCACCCGCACCGCGCCGGACTCGGCGACGAGGGACGCGATGGTGGCGCGGCGCTGGCTGGCGAGCATGGGCTAGGCCTCCCGGACGACGGCCACGCCGCCGGGTTCGAGGACGACGCTGCCGACGGGGCGGTCGCTCACGAGGTCGTGCCCTGCGACCTCGACCGTCTGCTCCTGCGCGGTGTCGTTGGCGAGGAACAGCCAGGAGCCGTGCTCGCCGCGGCGACGGACGGCCTCGACGCCGGGGGCGACCTCCGCGGCGGGCGAGACGCCGGCAGCCGTGACGATGCGCCCGAGCACGGCGTCCAGGCTCTGGTCGTCGGGAAGAGTGCTGAGGTACCACGCGCTGCCACCTCCGGCCCGGGCGCGCGTGACGGCGGGCCGCCCGGCGAGGGGGCCCTCCGCATACACGCCCAGGACCTCGGCCGTGGTGGGCGTGACGTCCTCGCTCCAGAGCCGTCCGGTGCCCTCGGACAGGGCGACGGTCTCGCCCGGGAGCAGGGGGAAGAACTCCTCCACCCGGACCCCGAGCAGGTCGCGGAACGCCCCGGGGTAGCCCCCGAGGCGCACGTGGTCGTGCTCGTCGCTGATCCCGGAGAAGAACGTCACCAGCACCTGGGCACCCGACTCCGCGGCTGCGGCGATCGCGGCGGCGTGCTCGTCACGGACGAGGTACAGCGTCGGGACGACGACGACCCGGTAGGCGGTCAGGTCGGCGCTCGGGTGCACCACGTCCGCAGTGATGCCGCGCCCGCGCAGCAGCCGGTGGATCGACTGTCCGACGAGGGCGTACTCGAGGTCACCCGAGGGCATCGCGGGGCCGGATGCCGCCCAGCCGGCCTGGTAGTCCCACAGGATGGCGACGTCGGCCTCGACCCTGGACCCGCGCACCTCGCCGAGCCGCCCGGCGATGGCGCCGAGCTCGCACACCTCGCGGAACCTCGCGCTGTCGCGGCCTGCGTGGGGGACGAGCGCCGAGTGGAACTTCTCCGACCCGGCCCGGGACTGCCGCCACTGGAAGAAGCCGATCGTGTCGGCGCCCCGGGCGACGTGGGCGAGGCTGTCGCGGATCGTCTGCCCGGGTGCCTTGGCCCGGTTGACCGGCTGCCAGTTGACGGCGCTCGTCGAGTGCTCCATGAGCATCCACGGGGCGCCACCGGCGATGCCCCGCGTGAGGTCGGCGCTGAACGCCAGCTCGGCGCGCGGGTGCTCCAGCGACTCGATGACGTAGTGGTCGGTGCTGACGACGTCCTGCTCCGGGGCCCAGTCGTGGTAGTCGAGGTGGCGGAAGTGGGTGAGGGTCATGAAGTTGGTCGTCACCGGCACCCCGGGGGAGTGCTCGACGAGCACCGCCTTCTCCTCGCGGAAGAAGTCCAGCAGGGTGTCGGAGCCGAACCGGGCGAAGTCGAGCTGGTGCGTCGGGTTCGCGAAGGTGGTCGTGCGCCGCGGCGGCAGGATCTGGTCCCAGTCGGTGTAGCGCTGGCTCCAGAAGGCCGTCCCCCAGGCGTCGTTGACGGCGTCGAGCCCCGGGTAGCGCTGCCTGAGCCAGCGACGGAACGCTCCGGCGCAGGTGTCGCAGTAGCACGGCAGGTTGTGGCAGGCGTACTCGTTCGAGACGTGCCACAGCGCCAGCGCGGGGTGGTCGCGGTAGTGCCGGGCCAGCTGGGTGGTCAGGGCGAGGGCGTGCTCGCGGTAGACCGGGGAGCTCGGGCACCAGGCCTGCCGGCTGCCGGGCCACAGGGTGTGGCCGTCGCGGTCCACGGGCAGGATCTCCGGGTGGGCGGCCGACAGCCAGGGCGGCGGAGTGGCGGTCGCGGTGGCGAGGTCGACGGCGATGCCGTTCTCGTGCAGCAGCCCCATGACCTCGTCGAGCCAGCCGAAGTCGTACTCGCCCTTGGCCGGCTCGAGCCAGGACCACGAGAAGACTCCGAGCGTGACGAACGAGACGCCTGCCTCGCGCATGAGCGCCATGTCCTCGCGCCACGTCGCGCGCGGCCACTGCTCGGGGTTGTAGTCGCCCCCGAGGGCGATCCGGTCTGTGGGCCACGGACGCATGCCACACAGTGTTGACCGCCAGTGTCGTTGATGTCAACAGAAACCAACATCGACCGGGTGCGGCGTCGAGCCCTGTCGCGTCCCGGGGCTGGGCGGCGCGGACGCTGCTGCCACTGAGCGTCTTCCGTGCAGTGTGCCGAAGGCAACGAGTTGGTTGCAGCCCCTTGACAGGAGGTTCACCTCCGGAACATGCTCGTTCGGTATTGGTGGTTTCTGAGCGAACATGTGACGCGGCAGAGGCCCCACGACACCCGCATCCGCTGCGTCAAAGGAGACGACATGTCGCGCCCCGCCACCCACGACGAATACCTCGCCAGCCTGGTGCCCGACTCGGTCAAGGGTGTCTCGAGGCGCACCCTCCTCCGGGGCGCCCTCGGCGCTGGCACCCTCCTCGCTGCTCCGTCGCTGCTCACGGCGTGTGGCGGCGACGGCGGCTCCTCCTCGGGTGCCGCCACCGGCACCGTCACCCTGGGCTCGAACCAGTCCGACGCTGTGCCGAAGGCTGCCATCCAGAGCGTGATGGACGCCTTCCAGAAGGCGAACCCCGGCCTGACGGTGAAGATCAACACCATCGACCACAACTCGTTCCAGGAGAACATCAACAACTACCTGCAGGGCTCGCCGGACGACGTCTTCATGTGGTTCGCCGGGTACCGCATGCGGTTCTTCGCCAGCCGCGACCTCGCCGGTGACGTGGGGGAGGCCTGGAAGAACATCCAGGGCATGACCGAGGCGCTGAAGAAGTCGTCGACGGGGGACGACGGCAAGCAGTACTTCGTCCCGTCGACCTACTACCCGTGGGCCCTCTTCTACCGCAAGAGCGTGTTCTCGAAGTACGGCTACGAGGTGCCGAAGACGATGGACGAGTTCACGGCCCTCGGCGCGCAGATGAAGAAGGACGGCCTGGTCCCGATCGCCTTCGGCGACAAGGACGGCTGGCCCGCCATGGGGACCTTCGACCAGCTGAACCTCCGCGTCAACGGCTACGACTTCCACGTCAGCCTCATGGCCGGCGAGGAGGCCTGGAACAGCGACAAGGTCAAGAAGGTCTTCGACACCTGGGCAGGGCTCCTCCCCATGCACCAGCCGGACTCCCTCGGGCGCACCTGGCAGGAAGCCGCCCAGACGCTCCAGCAGGGCAAGGCGGGGGTCTACCTGCTCGGCTCGTTCGTCGCTCAGCAGTTCAAGCAGGGCGCCGAGCAGGACGACCTCGACTTCTTCAACTTCCCGGAGATCGACCCGGCGATCGGCTCCGACGCCATCGAGGCGCCGATCGACGGCTACATGATGTCCAAGCGGCCCAAGAACGAGGCTGGTGCGCTCAAGCTGCTGAGCTACGTGGGGAACGCCGACGCGCAGGACATCGTGGTCAAGGCCGACCCCAGCGTGATCGCCACGAACGAGAACGCCGACCAGTCGGGCTACACCGCCCTGCAGAAGAAGTCGGTCGAGTTCGTGAAGTCCGCGAAGTCCATCGCCCAGTTCATGGACCGCGACACGCGCCCGGACTTCGCGAGCACCGTGATGATCCCGGCGATCCAGCAGTTCATCAAGAACCCGAAGGACATCGACGGCCTGGTCAACAGCATCGAGAAGCAGAAGCAGAGCATCTTCTCCAGCTGAGCCCGCTGACGAGTCCAGCTGAGCCCGCTGACGAGCGACCGAGGAAACCATGGCCAAGTACAAGGGAATCAACCAGCTGTCAGGTGTGGACCGTGTCGTCGTCGGCCTCATGGTCGTCGTCCCGACGCTGCTGGTGCTGTGGCTGGTCTGGGTGCCGGCGATCGGCTCGGTCCTGCTGTCGTTCACGAACTGGGACGGCATCGGGCCGGTCTCCTCCGTGGAGTTCATCGGCACGAAGAACTACAGCGACGTGGTCAGCATCTACCCGCCGTTCTGGCCGGCGGTGCAGCACAACCTGATCTGGCTCGCGGTGATGTTCCTGGTCGCGACGCCGTTCGGGATGTTCCTCGCCGTGCTGCTCGACCGGGAGCTGCGCGGGACCCGGGTCTACCAGACGGCGATCTACCTGCCGGTGGTGCTCTCGCTCGCCCTCGTCGGGTTCATCTGGCAGCTGATCTACAGCCGTGACCAGGGCCTGATCAACCAGGTGACCGGCTCCACGATCGACTGGTACGGCGACCCGCAGTACAACCTGTGGGCCGCCCTCGTGGCCTCGAGCTGGCGGCACGTCGGCTACGTCATGCTGCTCTACCTGGCCGGGCTCAAGGGCGTGGACCCCTCGCTGCGTGAGGCGGCGAAGGTGGACGGCGCCAACGAGCGGACGACCTTCTTCAAGGTGGTCTTCCCCGTGATGGCCCCGATCAACATCATCGTCCTGGTCATCACGGTGATCGAGTCGCTGCGCGCGTTCGACCTGGCCTGGGTGATCAACAAGGGCCGCAACGGCCTCGAGCTGCTGGGCACGCTGGTGACGTCCAACGTGGTGGGCGAGGCGAGCCGAATCGGGTTCGGGTCGGCCATCGCCTCGATCATGCTCGTCCTCTCCTCGGTCTTCGTGGCCCTGTACATCCGCTACATCATGAGGGAGCAGTCATGACCGCCACCGCCAGCCGAGCGAACGACGCGCCCCGGCAGGTCGGCACCCGCAACCCGGCGGCGCCCCGCCGCGGGGGCTCTCCCGGAGGGCGGAGCCGGCGGGAACGGCTGGCCGTGCAGGGCTTCCTCGCGGTCATGGCGCTGCTGTGGATCTTCCCCGTCGCGTATGCCGTGCTGGCGAGCTTCCGGGACTACGCCTACACCGCGGAGCACGGTTACCTGTCCTTCGGCGGCTTCACGCTGCAGAACTACAAGGACGCCTGGTCCCAGGCGAACTTCTCGCAGACGATGGTCAACTCGGCCATCGTGACGATCCCCGCGGTGCTGCTGACGCTGTTCCTGTCGTGCTGCATCGCGTTCGTCGTGGCTCGCTTCTCCTTCCGGTTCAACCTCGCGCTGCTCGGCCTGTTCACGGCGGCCAACCTCCTGCCGCCGCAGGCGCTGCTGATCCCCGTCTACCGGATGTTCCGCGCCATCGAGGTGCCCTTCTGGTTCAGCGAGTCGGGGACCCTCCTCAACAGCTACTGGGGCCTGATCGCGGTCAACGTCGCCTTCCAGACGGGGTTCTGCGCCTTCGTCCTGTCCAACTACATGAAGGCCCTCCCGCGGGAGCTCTACGAGTCGGCGGTCGTCGACGGTGCCAGCGTGACGCGGCAGTTCTTCCAGATCACCCTGCCGCTCTGCCGCCCCGCACTCGCGGCCCTGGCCACCCTGCAGGTCACGTGGATCTACAACGAGTTCTTCTGGGCGACCGTGCTGCTGCAGTCCGGTGACAAGTTCCCCGTGACGAGCTCGCTGAACAACCTGCGCGGTGAGTTCTTCACCGACAACAACCTCGTCGCCGCTGGGTCGGTCGTCGTCGCGCTGCCCACCCTCATCGTCTTCTTCGTGCTGCAGAAGCAGTTCGTCGCCGGCCTGACGCTGGGAGCCACCAAGGGATGACGCACGACCTCGCCGTCCTGCGGTCCGCCGGGACCGCCCTCGTCCTCGACACCTCCGGCCCCGGCCTTCCTCGGGTGCTGCACTGGGGAGCCGACCTGCCCGACGAGGCGGTGGCAGACCTGCCACGGCTCGTCGAGGGGCCGGTGCCGCACAGCGCCTTCGACGCGCCGTGGCCGCTCACCGTGCTGCCGAGCCAGGCCGACGGCTGGTCGGGCACCCCTGGGTATGCCGCGCACCGTGCGGGCGGGGGAGCCGCGCCGCGCTGGGATGCGACGTCGCAGACCTTGGGGGAGAGCGAGATCCGCGTCGTCGCCACCGACGGTGGGGTGGAGGTCACGCTGTCCTACCGTCTGGACGGTGACGGCGTCCTCACCGCCTCCGGCACGGCCGCGAACGTGGGAGACGACAGCGCACTCCTCGACCTGGCCGCGCTGCGCCTGCTGCTGCCGCTCCCCTCCCGGGCCACCGAGGTCCTCGACCTCACCGGCAGGTGGTGCCGCGAGCGCTCCCCGCAGCGCCGGATGCTGACCGACGGCACCCACCTGCGGGCCTCGCGGCGGGGCCGCACCGGCCACGACGCCACCCTCCTGCTCTCTGTCGGCACCCCCGGGTTCGGCTTTCGCTCGGGCGAGGTGTGGTCCGTGCACGTGGCGTGGAGCGGCAACCACGAGCACCTCGTGGAGCGGCTTCCCGAGGGGGCAGGGATGCACTCCGCGGTGCTCGGCGGAGGCGAGCTCCTCGAGCCGGGCGAGATCCGGCTCGCGCCGCACGAGACGTATGCCGCGCCGGACGTCGTGTTCGTCCACTCCACCGGGGGGCTGGACGGCATCTCACGGCGGCTGCACCGCAGCCAGCGCGCGCGTGCGGTCCAGTCCGGCAGGCCACGGCCGCTGGTCCTCAACACCTGGGAGGCCGTCTACTTCGACCACGACCTGACACGCCTGCGGCAGCTGGCCGACACCGCCGCCGCGATCGGGGTCGAGCGCTTCGTCCTCGACGACGGCTGGTTCGGCGGTCGGCGGGACGACCGGCGCGGTCTGGGGGACTGGTGGGTCTCGCCGGACCTGTGGCCGCAGGGCCTCGGCCCGATCGTGACGTACGTCAAGGGCCTGGGCATGGAGTTCGGGCTGTGGTTCGAGCCCGAGATGGTCAACGTCGACTCCGACCTGGTGCGCAGGCACCCCGACTGGGTGCTCGGCCCGCGCGCCGGTCACCCGCGGGAGTGGCGGCACCAGCAGGTGCTCGACCTCGCCAACCCCGAGGCGGCCGCGCACATCGAGGCCCAGGTCAGCCGCCTGGTCACCGAGTACGGCATCGACTTCATCAAGTGGGACCACAACCGCGACCTGCACGAGGCGGTGCGCAGCGACGCGTCGGGGGCCGACCGGCCCGCGGTGCACGCGCAGACCGTGGCCCTCTACGCCCTGCTCGACCGGCTCCGTGCGTCCCACCCGCACCTGGAGATCGAGTCGTGCGCGAGCGGCGGGGCGCGCGTCGACCTCGGCGTCCTGGCCCGGACCGACAGGATCTGGACGAGCGACTGCAACGACGCCCTCGAGCGGGCCCAGATCCAGCGCTGGACCTCCCTGCTCGTGCCCGCCGAGCTGATGGGGACCCACATCGGGGCGCCCACGGCGCACACGACGCACCGCACCCTGGACCTGCCCTTCCGGATGCTCCTGGCGCTGCAGGGCCACGCGGGGCTGGAGTGGGACATCACCACGTGCGACGCCTCCGAGCTCGAGGCGCTGGCCGGCTGGGCGGCGCTCTACAAGGAGCTGCGGCCGCTGCTGCACACCGGTGACCTGGTGCGAGCCGGCCTCCCCGGTGACGACGGGCTGCTCCTGACGGGCACGGTCGCCGCGGACCGCACGCACGCGGCATACACGGTGCTGCGCACCCACACCGCTCCACCGGCTGTGGCAGGACTCGTGCCGCTGCCGGGCCTGGACCCGGAGCGCACGTACAGCGTGCGGGTCAGGGGCGAGGCGGGCCTGCCCCACACCGTGCAGACCGCGGCTCCCGGGTGGTGGCAGCAGGCCCTGGAGGGTGACCTCCGGCTCAGCGGAGCCCTGCTCGGGCAGGTGGGGCTGCCGATGCCGGTGCTCGCTCCGGCCCAGGGATTCGTGCTGCACCTCACCTGACACAATGGCGGGCATGTCTGCGCCGACCCCGACCTCGAGCCTGCCCCGGATCCTCTCCGGCATGCAGCCGACCAGTGACTCCCTGCACCTCGGCAACTACATCGGTGCGCTCGTCAACTGGGTGGGCCTGCAGGACGGGTTCGACGCCTACTACTTCGTGGCCGACCTGCACGCGCTGACCGTGCCGACGGAGCCTGACGTGCTGCGGCACCGCACGCGGGTCACGGCCGCCCAGTTCATCGCCGGAGGGGTCGACCCGGCCCAGTCGGCGGTGTTCTGCCAGAGCCACATCACCGAGCACGCCGAGCTCGGGTGGGTGATGAGCTGCCTCACCAGCTTCGGCGAGGCCAGTCGCATGACGCAGTTCAAGGACAAGACGGCCAAGGGGCAGAACGCCAACGTCGGGCTGTTCACCTACCCGATGCTCATGGCCGCCGACATCCTCATGTACGACGCGCAGCGCGTGCCGGTCGGCGAGGACCAGCGCCAGCACCTCGAGATCACGCGCGACCTCGCCCAGCGCTTCAACACCCGCTTCGGCCAGACCCTCGTGGTCCCCGAGCCGCACATCCTCAAGTCGACCGCGAAGATCATGGACCTGCAGGACCCCACGTCGAAGATGTCGGGCTCGACCTCCGCCGACGCGGGGCTCATCCTGCTCAGCGATGACGCCAAGCGGATCACCAAGAAGATCAAGTCCGCGGTGACCGACACCGGGCGCGAGGTCCGCTTCGACCCCGAGACCAAGGCGGGCGTGTCGAACCTGCTGGTCATCCACAGCGCGCTGTCCGGGACCCCCGTCGAGGACCTCGAGCGGCACTTCGAGGGCCGTGGCTACGGCGACCTCAAGCGCGAGGTGGCGGAGGTGGTGGTCGCAGCGGTCGAGCCGTTCCAGAAGCGCATGGCCGAGCTGCTCGACGACCCCGCCGAGCTCGACCGCATGCTCGCCCAGGGGGCCGACCGGGCGCGCGAGGTCGCGCAGGCGACGATGGCGCGTGTTCGCGACCGCGTGGGGCTGCTGCCCAGCGTTCGGTAGGGTCGAGGCCGTGCCCACCATCGGTGTGTCCATTGCCATCCCGTCACCCCACGCAGAGATGCTGCAGGCCAAGCGCGCGTCGTTCGGCGACCCGCTGGCCGAGTCGATCCCGACGCACGTGACCCTGCTGCCGCCGACCGAGGTGGCGGAGGACGACCTCGGGCGTGCGGTCGCGCACCTCGAGCAGGTCGCCGAGGACGGGCACGCCTTCCCGATGGTGCTGCGCGGCACCGGCACGTTCCGGCCGATCTCGCCCGTCGTGTTCGTGCAGGTCTCCCGTGGCCTCGCGGAGTGCGAGCTGCTCGAGCAGGCGATCCGGAGCGGTCCGCTCAAGCGCGACCTCGCGTTCTACTACCACCCGCACGTCACGGTCGCCCACGACGTCCCGGAGGAGAGCCTCGACCGGGCGTTCACCGAGCTGGCCGACTTCGAGTGCCGGTTCGACGTGCGCGAGTTCCACCTCTACGAGCACGGGACCGACCAGGTCTGGCGCCCGGTCCGCTCCTTCGCGCTGAACGGCGGCTGAGGTGGACCGGCTCAAGGCGTGGTGGGCGCGCGCCCAGCAGACCCACCTGCTGCGGGCGTGGAAGCGCTACGGCGACACCCGGGGCAACGTCCTCGCCGGCGGTGTGGGGTACTTCGCGTTCTTCTCGATCTTCCCGGCGCTGCTGCTGGGGTTCACGATCTTCGGGCTCGTCCTCCAGGAGAGGCCCCAGCTCCTCGCCGAGGTGGAGAACTACTTCATCGAGACCTTCCCCGTCTTCGTCAAGACCGAGAGCAACCCCGACGGGATCATCGCCATCGAGGCGCCGACCAACCAGACGCTCACCCTCAGCGGGATCGTCTCCCTGGTCCTGTTGCTGGTGGCCGGCCTGGGCTGGCTCGGCGCGCTCCGCGAGGCCATCCGTGCGGTGTTCGGCATCCAGGGCAGGTCGGGCAACCTCGTGACGGCGAAGCTGCGCGACCTCGGCGTCATGGTCCTCTTCGGTGTCGCCATCGTCGTCTCCGCCGCTGTCGGTGCCGTGGCCGGTGCCGCGGCAGGGTGGGTCTCTGACCTCATCGGGCTCGGGGAGCAGGGGTGGCCCCTGACCGTCGTCTCGCTGCTCGTCGGCATGGCCCTGGACGGGGTCATCATCGCGCTGATGCTGCGGGCGCTCGCCGGGGTGGACATCCCCTGGCCGGTCCTGCGCAACGCCGCGCTCTTCGGCGGGGTGGCCCTGACGCTGCTGAAGAAGTTCGGCACCGTGCTGCTCCAGGGCACCCTCGGCAACCCGCTGTTCGCGTCGTTCGCGCTCGTCGTCGGCCTCCTCGTGTGGCTCAACCTGATGTCACGGCTGGTGCTCATCTCGGCAGCCTGGGCGGCGAACGACCTGGTCGTGGCCACACCGGTCGCGGACCTGAGCGAGGCCCAGCAGCGCAAGCTCCTCGAGGGCCCCGAGACCGGCCCCCTGACGGACCGGCAGCGCACCGACGCCGGACTGCCCACGTTCGGCCGGCGTGCCTCCGACCGGACGACGCTCGCCGCGGGGGCGGTCCTCGGTGCCACGGGTGCCTTCGCGATCGGCGGCCTGCTCCGCGGCGTACGGACGATGGTGGGGCGCGCCCTGCGCTAGGGGTGCGACCTGCGCCGGGGCCGCGCGAGCGCTCCCGCGGGGGCGTGCCCTAGTGGCGACGGGTGGTGCGGGTGATGGCGCGGGTCGCGAACACGCCCACGAGCAGGACCGCCGCGCCCAGGCCACCGAAGCCGACCCAGGGTGCAAGGCCAGCCTCGCTCAGCGCCCACCGGGACCCCGAGCGGAGCGCGGGGAGGGCCACGACGTCCCCCGCCGCCTGTGGCGGAGCAGGACTGCCCGGCGCGGGCACGGCGGCGGTGGTGGCGGATGGGAGCGCCGGCGGCTCGGTCACGGTGCCGGGCTCGACGAGCGAGCCCACGGGAGTCGCCCGCTCGCCGTAGCGGAAGGCCCAGTCGTACATGGCGGCCTGCGCGCGCCAGCTCGGGTCGAGGCCGTGCATCTCCGTGAGGATGTAGCGCTTCCCGCCGCGGCTGACCGCCGAGATGAAGGTGCGCTTGGCGGCGCTGGTGTAGCCGTTCTTGATCCCGATGGTGCCCTCGTAGTTGTAGAGCAGCCGGTTGTGGTTGGAGACGACGTAGGTGGACCTCTTCCCTCCCTTGCCGGGACGGCCCGGGAAGGCGATCTGCCGGGTCGTGACATAGGCCCGGAACTCCGGCAGCTGCATGGCCGCGCGACCGATCAGCGCCAGGTCGTAGGCGCTGGAGCTCTGGCCCGGGGCATCCAGGCCGGAGGGGTCCTTGGCGACCGTGTCGTGAGCGCCCAGGAAGCGTGCCTGCTCGTTCATCGCCGACAGGGTGGCCGGCAGGCCACCGCCCGCACGCGCCAGGGCGTAGGCAGCGTCGTTGCCGGAGGCCATCAGGAGGGCGCTGAAGAGCTGGCTGCCGGTGTAGGACTGCCCGGGAAGGAGGCCGACGCGGGTGCCGTCGGCGTTCGCGTCGGCAGCGGTCGCGGTGTACGAGCGGCGGGCGTCGACCCGCGGGATCAGGGTCAGCGCGGTCAGCGTCTTGAGCGTGCTCGCGGGCAGCAGCCGGGCGTGGGCGGCCTTGGCGGCGATGACCTCCCCGGTGTCCAGGTCGGCCAGCAGCCAGGACACGTTGCGCAGCGCCGGGGGAGCGGGCACGCCGGGCGGGAGGTCGACGACGACGCCCATGGACGCCAGACGCTCCCCGCCGACCGAGAGCCGGGGGTCGACCGTCTCCCTGGGCACGGGCAGGGTCGGGGTCCGTGGCGCCGGCGTGGGGCTGGGCGCGGCTGGGGCTGCCGACGCGGGCGAGCCGGCCGCAGGGGACACGACGGCGCCGCCGACCGCCAGCAGGAGGCTGGCAGCGGCGGCGGTCAGGTGTCGTCGTCGCACGTCGCGCGCTAGAACGCGTTCGTCAGCAGCGCGCGCTTGACCTCTTGGATCGCCTTGGTGACCTCGATGCCCCGCGGGCAGGCCTCCGTGCAGTTGAAGGTCGTGCGGCAGCGCCACACGCCCTCCTTGTCGTTGAGGACCTCGAGGCGCTGGGCGCCGCCCTCGTCGCGGCTGTCGAAGATGAAGCGGTGGGCGTTGACGATCGCGGCCGGGCCGAAGTACTGGCCGTCGTTCCAGAACACCGGGCAGCTGGTCGTGCACGCGGCGCACAGGATGCACTTCGTCGTGTCGTCGAAGCGGTCGCGGTCGGACTGGCTCTGGATGCGCTCGCGCGTGGGCTCGTTGCCGGTGGTGACGAGGAAGGGCATCACTTCGCGGTAGGCGTCGAAGAACGGCTCCATGTCGACGATGAGGTCCTTCTCGACGGGAAGGCCCTTGATCGGCTCGACGGTGATGGGCTTCCCGGGGTTGACGTCCTTGATGAGCGTCTTGCAGGCGAGCCGGTTCCTGCCGTTGATGCGCATCGCGTCGCTGCCGCACACGCCGTGCGCGCACGACCGGCGGAAGCTGAGCGAGCCGTCCTGGTCCCACTTGATCTGGTGGAGGGCGTCGAGCACGCGGTCGGTGGCGTGCGCCGTGACCTGGTAGTCCTCGAAGTGGGGAGCGCTGTCGGTCTCGGGGTTGTACCGCTCGACGCGCAGCGTGACCGTGAAGCTCGGGACCGCCCCTGCCTTCGCCTCGGTCTTCTTCTCTTCCACAGTGGCAGTCATCAGTACTTGCGCTCCATCGGCTGGTAGCGGGTCACGGTCACCGGCTTGTAGTCGAGGCGCACCTCGTCAGCGAACCGCGGCCCGTTGGCGACCTCGGTCACCGGCGCCCGGTAGGCCATGGTGTGCCGCATGAAGTTGACGTCGTCGCGGGCCTCGTAGTCCTCGCGGAAGTGGCCGCCACGGGACTCCTTGCGAGCCAGCGCGCCGAGGGTGATGACCTCGGCCAGCTCGATCAGGAAGCCGAGCTCGACAGCCTCGAGGAGGTCGGTGTTGTAGCGCTTGCCCTTGTCCTGGACCACGACGTTCGCGTAGCGCTCCTTGAGGGACTCGATGACGCCGAGTGCCTCCTTCATCGAGGCCTCGGTGCGGAAGACCTGGACGTTGCGGTCCATGGTCTCCTGCAGCTCGCGGCGCAGGTCGGCGACGCGCTCGCCGCTGGCGCGACCGCGGATCGACTCGACCATGCCCACGACGAGGGCCTCGGGCTGCTCGGGCAGGTCGACCCACGGGGCGTTGGCGGCGAACTCGGCGGCCGCGAGGCCGGCGCGGCGGCCGAAGACGTTGATGTCGAGCAGGCTGTTGGTGCCCAGGCGGTTCGAGCCGTGGACCGACACGCAGGCGACCTCGCCGGCGGCATACAGGCCGGGGACGACGTCGGTGTTGTTGCGCAGCACCTCAGTCTCGACGTTGGTCGGCACGCCGCCCATGGCGTAGTGGGCGGTCGGGTAGACCGGCACCGGCTCGGTGTAGGGCTCCACACCGAGGTAGGTGCGCGCGAACTCGGTGATGTCGGGGAGCTTGGCGTCGATGTGGGCCGGCTCGAGGTGGGTCAGGTCAAGCAGCACGTAGTCCTTGTTCGGACCGGCGCCGCGGCCCTCGCGCACCTCGTTGGCCATCGAGCGGGCGACGATGTCGCGCGGCGCGAGGTCCTTGATGGTGGGGGCGTAGCGCTCCATGAAGCGCTCGCCGTCGGCGTTGCGCAGGATGCCGCCCTCACCGCGGGCGGCCTCCGACAGGAGGATGCCGAGGCCGGCCAGACCGGTCGGGTGGAACTGGAAGAACTCCATGTCCTCGAGCGGGATGCCGCGGCGGAACACCACACCCATGCCGTCACCGGTGAGGGTGTGCGCGTTGGAGGTGGTCTTGAAGACCTTGCCGGTGCCGCCGGTGGCGAACACGACGGACTTGGCCTGGAAGACGTGGATCTCGCCGGTGGCCAGCTCGTAGGCCACGACGCCGGCGGTGCGCTGCACGCCGTCCGGGCCCTCGCTCATGAGCAGGTCGAGCACGTAGAACTCGTTGTAGAACTCCACGCCCTGCTTGATGCAGTTCTGGTAGAGCGTCTGGAGGATCATGTGGCCGGTGCGGTCCGCCGCGAAGCAGGAGCGGCGCACGGCGGCCTCGCCGTGGTTGCGGGTGTGCCCGCCGAAGCGGCGCTGGTCGATCCGGCCCTCGGGCGTGCGGTTGAACGGCAGGCCCATCTTCTCGAGGTCGATGACCGCGTCGATGGCCTCACGGCACATGATCTCGGCAGCGTCCTGGTCGACGAGGTAGTCGCCGCCCTTGACGGTGTCGAAGGTGTGCCACTCCCAGTTGTCCTCCTCGACGTTGGCGAGGGCGGCGCACATGCCGCCCTGGGCCGCGCCGGTGTGGGACCGGGTGGGGTAGAGCTTGGTGAGCACCGCGGTGCGCGTGCGCTTGGAGGACTCCAGGGCGGCACGCATACCGGCACCGCCGGCCCCCACGATGACGACGTCGTACTTGTGCGTCTGCATCAGTGTCGGTTCCTTACTTGCACTGCTCGAGGGTGGAGGCGGGGTCGATGCACGGGTCGAAGGTGAAGATCACCAGGGTGCCGAGCACGAGCACGATCAGGGCGCTCAGGACGAGCAGCGTCTTCAGGATGATGCGGGTGCTGTTCTTCTCCGCGTAGTCGTTGATGATCGTGCGAACGCCGTTGAAGCCGTGCAGCTCGGCCAGCCAGAGCATCAGCATGTCCCAGGTCTGCCAGAACGGGTTCGACCACTTGCCGGCGACGAACGCGAAGTCGATCTGGTTGATGCCCTCGCCCAGCATCAGGTTGACGAACAGGTGGCCGAAGACGAGGAACAGCAGCAGGACGCCGGACCCGCGCATGAACACCCAGGACCAGAGCTCGAAGTTGCCGCGGCCCTTGGACCGTCGGGCGTAGCGCGACTTCTGCGCGGGGAGGGCGGTGGGCTCGCTCGTGGTTGCGGTCATCAGCTGCCCTTTCAGTGCGAGAAGACGATGCTCAGGTGCCGGATCGCGAAGGGCGCGAAGAGCACGACGAAACCGATGACCACGGCCCAGAACATCTGGCGCTGCACGCGCGGGCCCCTGGACCAGAAGTCCACCGCCACGATCCGCAGACCGTTGAGCGCGTGGAAGATCACCGCCGCGACGAGGCCGGCCTCGCCGAGCCCCACGATCGGGTTCTTGTAGGTCTCCATGATGTCGTTGTAGGCCTCCGGGGAGACCCGCACGAGCGCCGTGTCGAGCACGTGCGCGAAGAGGAAGAGGAAGATGAGCACACCGCTGATCCGGTGGGCCACCCACGACCACATGCCCTCGCGTCCGCGGTAGAGCGTCCCGGTAGCTGACTGGGCCACTGCGCGTCCCTTTCAAGCCGAAGAATGGTGGCGGCGGCAAGCGTCCAGTGCTGGACGACGGCGGCCGTAGTTCGTCCGTCAGATTATCTGTCCCCATGGGACTGGTGCGACGCGGGTGCTGTGAGAAACCAGACAGATCGGGTTACCCGCCGGTATGCCGCGTGGCGCCGGCGCCGGCGCCGCGCGCCGCGCGCCGCGGTGTCGCGGTGTCGCCGGTCAGGCCGCGCGCGGGAACGTCACCGGGCGCAGCTGCTGGTAGTGGCCG
>NZ_DATBMI010000042.1:0-18469 GCF_036554925.1 Pedococcus sp. | reverse complement strand
AGCGGAGGGTCGGGCGGTTGGGGCACTGCGCGCGAGCTCGTGCGCAGTGCCCCAACCGATCAGCTGGGCGTGAACGTCTTGTAGGCGCAGTTCGTCGCCGACGCGTCCCTCGACGTCTTCGTGCACACCTTGAGCGTTGCGGCCTTGCCCGCCTTGAGGTGGACCGTCTTGGTGACGTTTGTGCCGTAGGAACCGGAGTAGACGGTCCAGGTCTGGTACAGCGAGCCACCAGCGGGCACACCGTGGAGCTCTGCGTAGGCGTGCTTTCCGTCCGACTGGGTGGTGTCCCGGACGCCGAACTCGTCGCTGGGGGTCTCGTACCACCCGACAGCGACGAAGTCCGTGCTGTCGAGCCAGTAGTTGGCGGCGTGGGCGGTCGTGCTGGCAGCGAGTAGTGCGGCGGCCGTCATGGCGGTTGCGACGACGACGCGGTGAGCTGTGTTCATGAGGTTCCCCCAACCTGTCGAGTGACTGGACGTGCCGCCCCCGGGTTCCAGGGGCAGCGCCGAGGTTCTCAGGCCGAGGTTCATGGGCAGGCCTCGAATTGGTAAAGCATTGACAAGGACAGCGGTGACGGCGTCAACGGTTGCCCACCGGGCCGACCCCCCCCGCCGAGGTGAGGGACCCCGCGTCGCCGGCTGTCGCGCGCTGGAGCTCGCCTCGCTTCTGCGCAGCCGCGGTGGGCGGCGGCACACTGCGCCCTGCCCTCCGTGCTCGCGTGGGGCAGGGCCAGCACGAGGGACTGTGCCTCCGTCAGCTGGGGGAGTCCCCTGGCCCTCACCGGGCATACCGTCCGGTCCATGGAAACGCTGCGGGCGCTGTGGGACTGGCGGGTGCTGGCCTGGCCCGGTCTGGCGTGCCTGGCCCCGCTGGCCATGGCGTGCGTCCCGCCCGGCGATGGTTGCCCCTCGCTGCTCGGTGCCGCCGAGGCTGGGCCGCCCCCGTTCCTCGCCTCCATCGAAGGGTGCGAGCCGATGGAGGTGTGGCTCACGCTCACGATGCTCTCGCCGGTCATCGTGCTGGCGATGGCTGTGGCCGTGGAGGTCGCTGCGGGAATCTGGCGCAGACGGGAGGGCTCGACGGCCTGAACCGAACCGTCGGAGGCCCAGGATGCGTTGGCCATGCCTGCCACCCGATGCGCGCCCTTCACGGCGCCGCTGGTCAGGGCCGGCGTGCCGGTGCGCTGACCTCGGCGTCGGCGGCCGGGCGCAGCGCGTCGATGGCCGCCAGCAGCCGCTGGCGCAGGGCCTGGCCGCGCGCCGCGAAGCCGCGCTGAGCGGCGGCATACTGCGCCTTGCCCTCGGGTGTCTCGATGCGCACCGGTTCGTAGCCCAGCTCGGTGAGGTCGTAGGGCGAGGCCCGCATGTCGAGCTCGCGGATCTCCCGGGCGAGGTCGAAGCAGTCCATGACGAGGTCGCTCGGCACCGCGGGGGAGAGCTTGTAGGCCCACTTGTAGCAGTCCATCGCGGCGTGCAGACAGCCCGGCTGCTCCAGCGCAGCCTGTGCCTCGCGGGTGGGCTGGAGCAGGTTCAGGGAGCGCGCGGGCGGGGTGTAGAAGCGGAACGCGTCGTAGTGCGAGCAGCGGATCTGGTGCGACTCGACGACCGCGTCGGTGCCCGCAGCGCCGAGCCGCAGCGGCCACCCGGCGTGCCGGACCTCCTCCTCGCCCAGCCGGTAGACCATGGCCCACTCGTGCAGGCCGAAGCAGCCGAACTGTGCCTGCCGGGCGGCCGTGGCGCGGACCAGCCGCGAGACGAAGTCGACCGTCTCGCCGCGTGACCCGAGGAACGCGTCGGTGTCGAGCACGACACCGTCACCCTCGGCGCGGTAGAAGCGCCACGACGCCCGGGGCAGGCCGGCCGCGCCCTCGAGGACGACGCCCGGCCCCGGGTGCCAGCGCCGCAGCTGAGCGGGCCGGTGCGAGTAGTAGGTGAACAGGAAGTCCTCGACCGGGTGCCTCCGGCCTCCCTCGCGGCGTCGGAGGTGACCGGTGGTGGCGGCGTCGACGCGGGCCTGGTGGGCCGCCTCAGCCGACTCCCACTCGCCACCCGCGAGCACCCTGTCCTCCACGGCCACCAAGGGTATGCCGTGGCCGCACCACCGAGATGGGCGGCCGGAGGGGTCGGTGGCTAGGCTCGGGCCGTGCGCATCGCGAGGTTCACCACGGGCGAGGACCCGGCCTACGGCCTGGTCGACGGAGCGGGCGAGAAGATCGCCGAGATCACGGGCGACCCGCTGTACCAGAAGATCGAGCTGACGGGCGCGACCCACCTCGTGGCCGACGTGCGCCTCCTCGCCCCCGTCATCCCGCGCAGCAAGGTGATCGGCATCGGCAGGAACTACGCCGACCACGCTGCCGAGATGGGCGGCGAGGCGCCGGCAGAGCCGATGATGTTCCTCATCCCGAACACCGCCGTGGTCGGCCCCGGCGAGCCGGTCGTGCTGCCCCCGCAGACCTCGGAGGTGCACTACGAGGGCGAGCTGGCCGTCGTCATCGGTCGGCTCTGCAAGGACCTCGAGCCGGGGGAGGCGTCCAAGGTCGTCTTCGGCTACACCTGCGCCAACGACGTCACCGCCCGCGACCTGCAGCGCTCGGACGGTCAGTGGGCCCGCGCCAAGGGCTTCGACACCTTCTGCCCGCTCGGCCCCTGGATCGAGACCGACCTCGACCCAGCCGCCCTGGCCATCACCACCCGGCGTGACGGCGACGTGGTCCAGGACGGCACGACCGCCGACATGGTGCACGGCGTGGCCACGCTCGTCTCGCACGCCTCCAAGGCGTTCACGCTGCTGCCGGGCGACGTGATCCTGACCGGCACGCCCGCGGGGGTCGGCCCGGTCGAGGCGGGGCAGCGGGTCGAGGTGGAGGTCGAGGGGATCGGCATCCTGGCCAACCCCTTCGTCCGTCACTGACCCCGCCGGCCGGGTCCACCCGCACCTGCGACCACCGCTGGGCGCCGCTGGGGCGCCGCTGGGGCGCCGCTGGGGCGCCGCTGGGGGCCGCGGTGTGCCGCACGGCCGGCTTCCCGGCACACGGCACCTGGCGCCGCGCTCATAGAATCGGCACCACCATGAGCGCATCCCCCACCTCGGCCCCCCGTCTCCGCGTCGCCCCGTCACCCACGGGCGACCCCCACGTGGGCACGGCCTACATGTCCCTGTTCAACCTGGCCTTCGCGCGTCAGCAGGGCGGCAGCTTCGTCCTGCGCATCGAGGACACCGACCGTGCGCGCTTCCGTGCGGACAGCGAGCAGCAGGTCTTCGACACGCTGCACTGGCTGGGGCTCAGCTGGGACGAGGGGCCGGACGTCGGCGGGCCCTACGCGCCCTACCGGCAGTCCGAGCGGCTGAAGACGTACCGCCCGTACGTCGAGCGCCTTCTCGACGAGGGCAGGGCCTACCACTGCTGGTGCTCGCAGGACCGGCTGGCGGAGATGCGCGACAAGCAGCAGAAGCTGAAGCTCCCGACCGGATACGACCGGCTGTGCCACGGCAAGACCCGCGAGGAGCGCGAGGTCCTCCCCGGGTTCACCGAGACGCCCGTCGTGCGCATGCTCATCCCCGAGGACGTCGAGCTCCAGTTCGACGACCTCATCCGGGGCCGGGTCTCGGCGCCGAGGCCCGACGACCAGGTCATCCTCAAGGCCGACGGGTTCCCGACCTACCACCTCGCCGTCGTCGTCGACGACCACGAGATGGGCATCACCCACGTCGTGCGCGGCGAGGAGTGGATCTCCAGCACCCCGAAGCACGTCCTGCTGTACCGCTGGCTGGGCCTCGAGGCGCCGCGTTTCGCTCACATGCCGCTGCTGCGCAACACCGACAAGTCCAAGATCTCCAAGCGCAAGAACCCGGCCGCCCGGCTGACGTGGTTCCAGGAGCAGGGCTACCTGCCCGAGGCGCTGGTCAACTTCCTCGCGCTGCTGGCCTACCCGCCGAAGCAGGACGCCGAGGGCAACGACGTGGAGGTCTTCAGCTTCGAGGAGTTCGCCAAGGACTTCGACTGGGGCAAGGTCAACCCGGTCGGGCCGATCTTCGACCTCAAGAAGCTCGAGTGGCTCAACGGCGTCTACATCCGCGAGCTCGAGGTCGGCGAGCTCGCCACGCGCCTGCTGCCGTACCTCGAGCGCGAGGAGATCCTCCCCGAGAGCCCCAGCCTCGGGGAGCTGGCCCGCCTCAGGGCCGTGACCGAGCTGATCCAGACCCGGATGGCCCTGCTCACGGAGGCCGCCGCGCTGGTCCGGCCGTTCTACCTGGCGGACGACGAGCTCGAGATCGCCGACGACGCCCGGGCCCAGCTGAAGGAGAACGCCGGCGAGGTGCTGGCGACGGCGACCCGGGTGCTCGGAGACATCGACGACCACGGCACCGGCGTGCTGGGCTCCGAGAGCGGCTGGAGCGCCCCGGTCATCGAGGCTGCCCTGCGCGAGGCGATCGTCGACGGGCTCGGCATCAAGCCCAAGTTCGCGTTCGGCCCGCTGCGCACCGCCGTCTCCGGCCAGCGCATCTCGCCCCCGCTGTTCGAGTCCATGGAGATCCTCGGCAAGACCTCGACGCTGGCGCGCCTGCACCGCCTCCACGACGAGCTCTCGCAGGGCTGACCGCGCGGGGCCTGAGGAAGCCCACAGAAGGAGCAGGGCCGCGCCGGCGGAGCACGCTGGCGCGGCCCTACTCCCTTTGGCCGATCCCCGGGTGATCCGCCGCGCCGGAGACTGGACTGGACCTCGACTGGACCTTTGCGGGAAGGGCTGCCGCCATGTCTCACCCGTCGCTGCCGGAGATGCTCAAGGGGATCGACCTGTTCGCCGGGGTGCCCGAGTCCGTGCTCTCCGACCTGGTCGAGGCCGGCGCCACGATCCACACGCCTGGCGGTCGCGCCGTGGTGACCCAGGGCAGCGACGACGCGGGCCTGCGGGTGGTGCTCAAGGGCAGCGCCGTGGTGGAGGTGAACGGCACGCGCCGTGGCGGGGAGCTCGGGCCAGGGGACTACTTCGGCGAGATCTCGGTCGTCGACGGAGCCGGGCGCTCCGCGACGATCATCGCGGGGGAGACCGGGCTCGAGACGTTCGCCGTGTCCCCACTCAGCTTCTGGCCGCTGGTCGACCGACACGAGGCGCTGCGGCGGTCGCTGCTCAAGGCGCTGTGCGCGCGCATCCGCTCACTCGACGTCGCTGCGAGCGCGACCTGCTGACGTCCCGCTCCCGAGGGCCGACGGGAACCGAGCGACCCGGGGCCGGTGGAGGGGTGGGTGGGTGACGCCCGCCTCGGCGGCAGGAGAGCCGATTTGGGCGAGCGTCGAACCGCCCGGTAGTATCGCCTCTCGGTTCACCGCCCACGGCCTTCCGGGCCAACGGCAGTGATACCCCCTTGGGGTATGGTGTAATTGGCAGCACGACTGATTCTGGTTCAGTTAGTCTAGGTTCGAGTCCTGGTACCCCAGCGCGTGTCTCCCGGTCGCAAGACCGGAGGCCGATTCGGAGAAAAGCCCTCTTGCAGGTAAGGTTCTCTCCGCTGCCTGGGCCGCTGAGAAGCGCCAGGCAGAACAGCTAGGGCCCCGTTGTGTAGCGGCCTAGCACGCCGCCCTCTCAAGGCGGTAGCGCGGGTTCGAATCCCGTCGGGGCTACGCGAGCAGAGCCCCCGTCCACCGGACGGGGGCTCTTCGCATGTCCGGGTGGGGCGCCGCGGCTCGGTGTCGCTCAGGTCGCGCGCGTGTGACCTGGTGGTCGCGGTGCGGCGCCGGCAGGGCGTACTGCGCCAGCCCGAGCAGCTCGTGCTGGGCGGCGGGTGGGTGGTCGAGGGCCGCCACCACCGCGCCCCGCTCGGAACGGACGAGGTCAGGCGTTCTGCTGCTGCTGGGCGGCGTGGTGGCGGGCGAGCACCTCGGTGAGCTTGTTGGCTCCGGCCACGACTGTGGCGGCGTGCAGGCGGCCGGGCTGGCGGGAGAGGCGCTCGATGGGGCCGGAGATGGAGACGGCGGCCACGACGCGCCCCGACGGGCCCCGGACGGGTGCGGACACCGAGGCGACGCCGGCCTCGCGCTCACCCACGCTCTGGGCCCAACCGCGGCGGCGCACCCCGGAGAGCGTGGTCGCCGTGAACTTGGCACCGTGCAGCCCGCGGTGCAGCCTGTCGGGCTCCTCCCAGGCGAGCAGCACCTGGGCCGCCGAGCCGGCGAGCATCGACAGGGTGGCCCCCACCGGGATCGAGTCACGCAGGCCGACCGGCCGCTCGGCCGCCGACACGCAGATGCGGTGGTCGCCCTGGCGCCGGAAGAGCTGGGCGCTCTCGTTCGTGTGGTCGCGCAGGGCCCCCAGCACCGGGCCGGCGGCAGCGAGCAGGCGGTCCTCGCCCGCGGCGGCGGCGAGCTCGGCCAGGCGCGGCCCGAGGACGAAGCGGCCCTGCATGTCACGGGTGACCAGACGGTGGTGCTCGAGCGCGACGGCCAGGCGGTGGGCGGTCGGGCGGGCGAGTCCGGTCGCGGTGACGAGCTGCGCGAGGGTTGACGGCCCGGCCTCGAGGGCACCGAGAACGATGGCGGCCTTGTCGAGAACGCCGACCCCACTGGTGATGTCCATGTCTTGATATTGACGTCTCATTGCCTGAGACGCAAGTTCACGCGCGGGGACGGCGGTGCGAACCTCGCAGTACGGCGTGCAGGAGCGCCGTGCCCGGGTCGACTGCGAAGGAGCAACGAGGTGTCAGGAACGCTGGCGGAGAAGGTGTGGGATGCCCACGTCGTACGACGCAGCGAGGGTGAGCCAGACCTGCTCTACATCGACCTCCACCTCCTCCACGAGGTGACGAGTCCGCAGGCCTTCGACGGGCTGCGGCTCGCCGGGCGCCCGGTCCGCAGGCCGGACCTCACCCTGGCGACCGAGGACCACAACGTCCCCACGACGCCCGGGCCGATCACCGACCTCACCAGCAGGACCCAGGTCGAGACCCTGCGGCGCAACTGCGAGGAGTTCGGCGTCCGCCTCTTCCCGATGGGCGACGCGGAGCAGGGGATCGTCCACGTGGTCGGTCCGCAGCGCGGCCTGACCCAGCCCGGCATGACGATCGTCTGCGGTGACAGCCACACCTCGACGCACGGGGCCTTCGGCGCCCTCGCCTTCGGCATCGGCACCTCCGAGGTCGAGCACGTCCTCGCGACCCAGACCCTGCCACTCACGCCCTTCAGGACGATGGCCGTCAACGTCGAGGGGGAGCTGCAGCCCGGCGTCACCGCCAAGGACATCGTTCTGGCCGTCATCGCGAAGATCGGCACCGGCGGTGGCCAGGGCTACGTCCTGGAGTACCGGGGGAGCGCCATCCGGGCGCTGTCGATGGAGGCCCGGATGACCATCTGCAACATGTCGATCGAGGCCGGTGCCCGCGCCGGCATGATCGCCCCGGACGAGACCACCTTCGCCTACCTGAAGGACCGCGAGCACGCACCCACCGGCGCCGACTGGGACACCGCGGTCGAGGAGTGGCGCACGCTGCGCACCGAGGACGACGCGGTGTTCGACGCGGTCGTCGAGCTCGACGCCGACACCCTGACGCCCTTCGTCACCTGGGGCACCAACCCCGGCCAGGGTGCGCCGCTGTCGGAGTCCGTGCCCGACCCCGAGGCGATGGCCGACGAGAACGAGAAGGCCGCCGCCCGTCGCGCCCTGGAGTACATGGGTCTCGAGGCCGGCACGCCCCTGCGCGACATCCGCGTCGACACGGTCTTCGTCGGGTCGTGCACCAACGGCCGCATCGAGGACCTGCGCGCCGCCGCTGCCGTCATCGAGGGCCACCACGTCGCCGAGGGCGTGCGCATGCTGGTCGTCCCCGGGTCGGCCCGCGTGCGGCTGCAGGCTGAGCAGGAGGGCCTGGACAGGGTGTTCACCGACGCCGGGGCCGAGTGGCGTCTCGCCGGGTGCTCGATGTGCCTGGGGATGAACCCGGACCAGCTCGCGCCGGGGGAGCGCAGCGCCTCGACGTCCAACCGCAACTTCGAGGGGCGCCAGGGCAAGGGTGGGCGGACCCACCTCGTCAGCCCGCTCGTCGCTGCCGCGACCGCCCTGCGCGGCACGCTCTCCAGCCCGGCCGACCTGGTCGACGCCCACGCCGAGGGAGGCCACTGAGATGGACGCGTTCACCACCCACACCGGCATCGGCGTCCCGCTGCGGCGCAGCAACGTCGACACCGACCAGATCATCCCCGCCGTCTACCTCAAGCGCGTGACGCGCGACGGCTTCGAGGACGGCCTCTTCGCGGCCTGGCGCAAGGACGAGTCGTTCGTCCTCAACCACCCCTCGTATGCCGCCGGGTCGGTGTTGGTGGCCGGCCCGGACTTCGGCACCGGCAGCTCGCGCGAGCACGCCGTCTGGGCGTTGATGAACTACGGCTTCCGCGTCGTGATCTCGAGCCGCTTCGCCGACATCTTCCGCGGCAACAGCGGGAAGCAGGGCCTGCTCACCGCCCAGGTGGCCCAGGACGACGTCGAGCTGCTGTGGAAGTACCTCGAGAACGAGCCGGGCGCGTCGGTGACGGTCGACCTCGTGTCGAGGACCGTCACCGCCGGTGACATCGTCGCGCCGTTCACCGTCGACGACTACACGCGCTGGCGCCTGATGGAAGGGCTCGACGACATCGGGCTCACCCTCCGCCACGAGCCGGCCATCACGGCTTTCGAGGGCCGCCGGCCCTCTCACAAGCCCACGACCACGGTCGCCTGACCCGCCGGCCGCCGCGCTTTTCGCGGCGTGTCCGGCACAAATTTTCGCTGAGGCGCCCCGAGAGCTCCCTCGGCTCGCCCTCGACCCCGGTCGGGCCCGCTCCGCCGATCCTGTGAGGATCGTCGCCGGGGTGAGAGTGAGCCCGATGGTGTTGTGCCACAAAGGTTTTGAGTGATGTCAGGCAGCCATGCCCGGGTGGCGGGGTGTGGGGAGACTGGTGTTGGGGGCCCGCTGCCCGACCCTCTTCCCGGGCGTGATTTGGGTCCGAATGCCGTTGCGAGACAACGAATCGGGGGCCTCGCATGGTGGACGCGGCACGCGTTGACCCATAACGTCGTTCCCAACGTCGGGCGCCAGCTCGACCGCTCACCACCTTCGCCGGGCCACGGGGCCCGGCGCCGGACCCTGTGGAGGGGACAACGTGAACAAGGCAGATCTGGTCAAGGAGCTGGAGACCCAACTCGGCAGCCGGAAGGCGGCCAACGACGCCCTGTCGGCGGTCATCGACGTGATCATCCGCCAGGTTGCGAAGGGCGAGAAGGTCGCCATCACCGGGTTCGGCACCTTCGAGAAGGCGGCTCGCGCGGCCCGCACCGGCCGCAACCCGCGCACGGGGGCGACGGTGCGCATCAAGAAGACCAACGTCCCCAAGTTCCGCGCCGGCTCCGGCTTCAAGGAGGTCGTGGCCAACCCCAAGAAGCTCCCGAAGGCTGCCGCTGCCGGTGCCCGGGCGGCAGCGGGCACCGCCACCAAGGTCGCCGCGAGCGCCACCAGCGCCGCGAAGAAGGCGGCCCCCGCCAAGAAGGCCGCCCCCGCCAAGAAGGCCGCCCCGGCGACGAAGGCGGCGACGGCCAAGACGGCTGCGAAGAAGGCCGCTCCCGCGAAGAAGGCCGCTCCCGCGAAGAAGGCCGCTCCGGCCAAGACGGCTGCGAGGAAGACGGCTACCACGACGAAGGCGGCGCCCGCCAAGACGGCAGCCAGGAAGACCGCACCCGCGAAGAAGACGGCGCCGGCCAAGACCGCGGCAGTCAAGAAGAGCGCACCCGCCAAGAAGGCCGCCCCCGCGAAGAAGACGGTTGCGGCGACGAAGACCGCTCCGGCCAAGAAGGCGGCTCCGGCCAAGAAGGCCACGGCCAAGCGCGCGGCGAAGAAGGCCTAGCGAGTCACTCGAGCGAGCCCGACAGGGGCCGGCACCCACCAGGGTGCCGGCCCCTGCTGCTGTTGCGCCATGCTGTGCGCATGGCTGACATCCTCACCGTCACCGGTGGATCCCCGCTCGTGGGCGACCTCGAAGTCCGTGGTGCCAAGAACCTGGTCTCCAAGGCCATGGTCGCCGCCCTGCTCGCCGAGGGTCCGTGCGTGCTGCGCAACGTGCCGGAGATCTCCGACGTGAAGGTCGTCTCGGGCCTGCTCGAGCTCCACGGCGTGAAGATCGACTCCACAGACAACGACGGCGAGCTGCTCCTCGACCCCACGAACGTCGAGCAGGCCCATGTCGCCGACATCGACGCGCACGCGGGGTCCTCCCGGGTTCCGGTGCTGCTGTGCGGCCCTCTGCTGCACCGCCTCGGCGAGGCGTTCATCCCGGACCTGGGCGGCTGCCGCATCGGCGAACGGCCCATCAACTACCACCTCGACGTCCTGCGCCAGTTCGGCGCCGATGTGCAGAAGCGGCCGGAAGGGCTGCGGCTGACCGCGCCCCACGGCCTGCACGGCGCCAAGGTCCGGTTGCCGTTCCCGAGCGTCGGTGCCACCGAGCAGGTGCTGCTCACCGCCGTGCGCGCCCAGGGGGTGACAGAGCTCAGCAATGCGGCGGTCGAGCCGGAGATCATCGACCTCATCTGCGTCCTGCAGAAGATGGGCGCCATCATCAGCGTCGAGACGGACCGCGTCATCAAGATCGAGGGCGTGGACCGTCTCGGCGGCTACGAGCACACGGCGATCCCGGACCGGATCGAGGCCGGCTCCTGGGCGTGCGCCGCGCTGGCGACGCGGGGGGACGTCTACGTCCGCGGGGCGCAGCAGCAGCCGATGATGCCGTTCCTGAACGTCTTCCGGAAGGTCGGCGGCGCGTTCACCATCGACGACGAGGGCATCCGCTTCTGGCACCCCGGTGGCCAGCTGCGCTCGCTCGTGCTCGAGACCGACGTGCACCCCGGCTTCATGACCGACTGGCAGCAGCCCCTCGTCGTGGCGCTCACCCAGACGAGCGGCCTGTCGATCGTGCACGAGAGGGTCTACGAGAACCGCCTCGGTTTCACCGAGGCCCTGGGTGAGATGGGCGCGGTCATCCAGCTCTACCGCGAGTGCCTGGGCGGCTCGCCCTGCCGCTTCGGCCGGGCGAACTTCCGCCACTCCGCGGTGGTCTCGGGGCCGACGCCCCTGAGGGGAGCGGAGATCACGGTCCCGGACCTGCGTGGCGGGTTCAGCTACCTCATCGCCGCGCTCGCCGCCGAGGGCACCTCCAAGGTCCACGGCATCGACCTCATCTACCGCGGCTACGAGCGGTTCTCCGACAAGCTCGACGCCCTCGGCGCAACCTACGACGTGGGTTAGGACCCGCTGCCCTCAGCCGATCCGCTGGTCGTCGCCGATGCCGACGATCCAGAGCCGCTCGACGGTTCTTCCGTCCGCAGCGAGGTCGATGCTGATCCGCTGGCCGGTGCGCAGGTGGCGCAGGGCGCTGCGCGCGAAGACGTCGGCGGGGAAGGCGACCTGCTGCCCGTCGTCGAGCAGGGCGGAGCCCGCACCGGTGCTCTCGTCGAACGTGTGGACGCTGGCCTGCACGTCCGGAAGCGTAGCGCCCGCGGCCGCGAGGCAGGCGGTGGTCGCGGGGCCGAGGCCGAGGGCGGTGGCCGCGGCGAGGCTGCGGTCGTCGTCGACGTCGGTCCGCAGGTGGGGGAGGTCGAGCTCGAGGCGGCGGTGCCCGGCCCGTTCGTGCCGCGCCGCCGACCCCGCGCCGAAGGCGGGATCGAGGTGGCCGGTGCGCGACGTGAGCAGGACGGTGCCGGTGCCGTCGGCGTCCGGAACCACGGCCCGCTCGTGGGCCGCCGCCGCCGCCAGCGCGTCGGCGAGGTCGCCTGCACGCAGGGCGGGGACGTCCCCGAGCAGGACGGCGAGGTCGTGGCCCTCCGACCGCGCGTCCTGCGTCGAGCCGCCTCGCGAGGCCGCCGCCAGCCCTGCCGACACCGCGGCGTTGAGGCCCTGACCGGGATCGGGGACGACCAGCGCACCGAGCCCCTCGGCCACGCGCGCCACCGCGGCGTCGGAGGTGACGACGCAGACCCGCCCACGCGGCATACCCGAACAGGCTGCCGCCAGGCAGTCGCTGGCGATCGCGAAAGCGAGGTCGGCGCGCGAGATGCCGGTGGGTGGGTGGAGCCGCGACTTGGCGCCGGCACCGCCCTTGACCGGCACCACGAGCTGCCAGGCAGCGGGATCGACGGGGGTCATCGACACGATCGTCCCAAGCGAGGGGGCCCTGCTCGACAGCGACCCCCGCACCCGAGAGGATGCAGTCCCGACCCCGTCAGGACTGGAGTAGTGGTGACCCCGAGCGGCAGACACCCGTTGCCCTTCGCGTATCGACTCGCGGTGGCCATCGTGCGTCCCGTCATGCTGCTGCTGACCAAGCGGGACTGGCGCGGGTGGGAGCACTTTCCCGCCAGTGGGGGCTTCGTCGTCGCCCCCAACCACGTCTCGCACGTCGACCCGCTGGCCTTCGCCCACTTCCTCTTCGACAGCGGCCACCCCCCGTTCTTCCTCGGCAAGGAGGCGGTGTTCCGCGTGCCGGTCGTGGGCGCGATCCTCCGGGGCGCCCAGCAGATCCCGGTGTTCCGCAACACCGGCCGTGCCGCTGACGCGTTCCGCGCTGCCGTCGAGGCCGTCGAGGCCGGCAAGTGCGTGGGCGTCTACCCCGAGGGCACCCTCACCCGTGACCCCGCCCTGTGGCCGATGGTGGGCAAGACCGGCGCCGCGCGCATCGCGCTGACGACCCGCTGTCCCGTCATCCCGGTCGCGCAGTGGGGGCCGCAGGAGATCCTCGCCCCCTACTCCAAGCGCCCACACGTGCTCCCCCGCAAGACGATGCATGTCCTTGCCGGCCCGCCGGTCGACCTCACGGACCTCTACGACCGCCCACTCGACGCGGTCGTGCTCCGGGAGGCGACGGCCCGCATCATGGCCGCGATCACGGGGCTGCTCGAGGAGCTCCGCGGCGAACCGGCTCCTGCCGAGCGGTTCGACTCGCGCAAGCACGGGCTGCCCGAGACCGGCAACTTCCACAAGAAAGGCCATGCCTCATGACGACCGCCGCCGTCTTCGGCACCGGTAGCTGGGGTACCGCGTTCTCCGCGGTCCTCGCCGACGCCGGAACCCACGTCCGGATGTGGGGCCGACGCCCCGAGGTCGTGGCGCAGATCAACGCGGGCAGCAACGAGGACTACCTTCCGGGCATCCGACTTCCCCAAGGCGTCACTGCCACGACCGACCCCGGGGAGGCCGCCGCGGGCGCCGACATCGTGGTAGTGGCCGTTCCGTCCCAGACCCTGCGGACCAACCTCGAGGGGTGGTCGTCGCTGCTGCCGCAGGACGCCGCGGTCGTGTCGCTGATGAAGGGCGTCGAGCTCGGCACGACGAAGCGGATGAGCGAGGTGATCGCCGAGGTCGGCGGTGTCGACCCCCGGCGCATCGTCGCCATCTCCGGGCCGAACCTCGCCCGCGAGATCGCCCTGAAGCAGCCGGCGGCCAGTGTCGTCGCCTGTGTCGACGAGGCGGTGGCCGAGCGGGTCGCCGACGCCTGTGCCGCACCGTACTTCCGTCCCTACACCAACCCCGACGTCATCGGGACCGAGCTCGGCGGCGCCGTCAAGAACGTCGTGGCCCTTGCCGTCGGGATGGCCGAGGGCATGGGCATGGGCGACAACTCCAAGGCGTCGATCATCACCCGCGGCCTCGCGGAGACCACCCGACTGGGGGTGGCCCTGGGCGGCGACCCGGCGACCTTCGCCGGCCTCGCGGGGCTCGGCGACCTCGTCGCCACCTGCATGTCCCCGCTCTCGCGCAACCGCACCTTCGGTGTGAACCTCGGCCGCGGGATGAGCGTCTCCGAGGTGGTCGCGGTGACGCGACAGACGGCCGAGGGCGTCAAGTCCTGCGACTCGGTGCTGCAGCTCGCGAAGGACCACGGCGTGGACGTGCCCATCATCGAGCAGGTGGCCGCCGTCGTGCACGAGGGCCGGACCCCCCAGCAGGTGGTCGAGTCGCTGCTGGCCCGGGCCCGCAAGGCCGAGGTCGACTAGTCGTACGGGGACCCTGGTCGCGTCAGGTCGCGTCAGGTCGCGTCAGGTCGCGTCAGGCGCGCAGGGCCCGGTCGAGGTCGCGCCAGAGATCCTCGACGTCCTCGATGCCGACGGAGAGGCGCAGCAGGCCCTGCGGCACCGTGGCCGGCTCGGCGGGGTGGCGGCGACGTCGCTCCACCTGCGACTCCACGCCCCCGAGGCTCGTCGAGTGTGTCCACAGGCGGCAGGCCGCGGCCACGCGCTCGGCGGCCTCGGCCCCGCCGTCCACGTCGATGGCGACGATCGCCCCGAAGCCGGGGTAGCGGACCCGCTCGACCGCGGGGTGGCCCTCGAGTCGGGAGGCCAGGTCGGCCGCCGTGGCAGTGGCGCGCTCGACCCGGAGGTGGAGGGTCCGCAGGCCGCGCAGGGCGAGCCACGTCTCCATCGGCCCGGCGATCGCGCCGTGCAGCAGGCGGTGCGTCGCGAGCCGGTCACGCAGCCCGCGGCCGTGGTCCGTCGCAGGAGTCACGAGCGCGCCGAGGATGACGTCGGAGTGGCCGGCGAGGTACTTCGTCACCGAGTGCAGGACGAGGTCGGCGCCGAGCGTCAGGGGCTGCTGCACCAGGGGCGTCGCGAACGTGTTGTCGCAGACGCTGAGCACACCGCGCTCGCGCGCCGCGGCGCACAGGCCGGGCACGTCGAAGACCTCCAGCATCGGGTTGGTGGGTGACTCCACCCAGAGCATCGCCGCACCCTCCAGGAGGTCCGGCACGGTCGCCGTGTCACCGGCATCCAGGCGGCGCACCCTGACGGCCCCCTGCTCCTCGAGCCGGTCGAGCAGCGCCGTGGTGCCGTTGTAGGCGTGAGCCGGCACCACCACCGTCCCCCCGTGCGGCACGAGCGACAGGGCGGCCGCGACGGCACCCATCCCGGAGGCGAACACCAGCGCCTCGCCGCCCTCGAGCGAGCCGAGCGCCTCCTCGAAGGCCGACCACGTGGGGTTGCCGGCGCGGGCGTAGTTGACCGGGCCGTCGGCGATGTAGGTCGAGGAGAACTCGAGCGGGGCGTTGACTCCGGCGCCGGGCAGCCTGTCCTGCCTGCCGAGCGCGACGAGGCGAGTGGCGGGGGAGAGGTCGTCGGCGAGGTGCGCGTCGGTCACGTCGCCCAGCCTAGGGGCGGGCGGGCGCGCCGGGTCGGGGCCGCCGGTGGGTGGGCGATACAGTCACGGGCGATGAGTATCGAGCAGCCCGCACCCCGCAAGACCCGTGTCGCCCTCGTGTTCGGCGGACGCTCCTCGGAGCACGCGGTCTCCTGCGCGACCGCTGCCGGCGTGATGCGGGCCATCGACCGCGAGGCCTACGACGTCATTCCGATCGGCATCGCCCGCGATGGGCACTGGGTGCTCAGCGACGGCGACCCGGCACGGCTCGAGCTGACGGCGGGGCACACCCCGGAGGTGAGCTCCAGCGACGCCGGAGTCGTCGTCCCGCTCGGGACGAGCGACCGCTCCCTGACGGTGCAGGAGCCCGGCCAGGTGCCGCGCAGCCTCGGCGAGGTCGACGTGGTCTTCCCCCTGCTGCACGGCCCGTTCGGTGAGGACGGAACCATTCAGGGCCTCCTCGAGCTCGCCGACATCCGCTACGTCGGGTCAGGGGTGCTGGCCTCCGCGGCCGGGATGGACAAGCACTACATGAAGGTGGTCTTCTCGGGCGCCGGCATCCCCGTCGGCCCGTATGCCGTGGTCACCGACGCGCAGTGGCGGCGGGACCGCGCCGCGGCCCTCGACGCCGTGGCTGCGCTGTCCTACCCCCTCTTCGTGAAGCCGGCGCGGGCCGGTTCCAGCATGGGCATCACCAAGGTCACCGACCCCGGCGGCCTCGAGGCGGCCATCGAGGTGGCCCGCGAGCACGACCGCAAGGTGATCGTGGAGCAGGGCATCTCCGGCCGAGAGATCGAGTGCGCCGTCCTCCAGGGCCGCGACGGTGCGCCACCGCGCACCTCCGAGGTGGGCGAGATCGAGGTCGACCGCGACGGGGGGCACGACTTCTACGACTTCGAGGCGAAGTACCTCGAGGAGCAGGGGGTCACGCTGAGCTGCCCGGCGAAGGTGCCCGACGAGGTCGCGGCCGAGGTGCGCCGGCTGGCGGCGGCCGCGTTCGACGCGCTCGGCTGCGAGGGCCTGGCCCGGGTCGACTGCTTCTACACCGACCGGGGCGACGTGATCGTCAACGAGATCAACACGATGCCAGGCTTCACACCGCACTCGATGTACCCGCAGATGTGGGCCGCGTCGGGCCTGGAGTACCCCGAGCTCATCGACGAGCTGATCACCCTGGCGCTCGAACGGCCCACCGGCCTGCGCTGACGCTCGAGCCCTCGCGGGACGTGGGCAGAGGCTGCTGCCGCAGCGGCACGCAGCAACCTGACCCCTCGCCTGCAACCCCTGCTAGCAGAGGTTGCTGCAGCGCAAGGGTCAGGTCAGGGCCAGAGCAGGTCAGGTGCAGGTGCGGCCGTTGGCGGGGAGGGCGCGCGCCGCGTCCGCGAACGCCGGGAGCAGCAGCGGCTCCGGCGCGTAGGCGTCGGGCACCAGCACCTCGATCGCCGGGTCGCGGCCGAACGTCGTGAAGGCCGCGCCGTCGCTCAGCTCCCGCACCACCCAGTCCACCCCGTCGACGGCGAGGCACTCCTGCGTGGTGGGGGGCAGGGCCGCCAGACCGCACCGGGCGACCACCGGCGGGTCGCCCCACGCGGCCACGGCCGGGCTGCCGGCGGTGGTCTCCACCGGGGCCTGGCCCGAGACCGTGTCGGGCCAGCGGGTGGCCGCCTCCACGCAGGCCGTGGAGGCGGCCCGGGGTGGTGCCGTCGCCTCCACTGCGCTGGAGCACCCGGAAAGCAGGCCACCGGCGACCCCCAGAGCGAGGGTGCCGGTGGCCAGGGCGCGCGCCGTGCGGCACGCCGTGGAAGGGGACGTCACACGTGGACGACCGTGCACGTCAGGGTGCGGGTGATGCCCGAGACGTCCTGGATCTTGGCGATGACGAGCTTGCCGAGCTCGTCGACGGTGCCGGCCTCGACGCGGGCGATGACGTCATAGGGGCCGGTGACGTCCTCGGCCAGCACCACACCGGGAATGCCGGCGATGGCCTCGGCCACTGTCGCAGCCTTGCCGACTTCGGTCTGGATCAGGATGTAGGCCTGGACCACCACGGGACACCTCACTTGTTCGGCTGGCCGGGGCAGTTCGCTGCCCCGAGGGAACCAGGCCGGGACGGGTCCCGGCCACGCCAGACGCTACCGTCTCGGTGGACCGCCCGTCTCGCCAAGGAGGTGACGTCATGATCACAGGGGATGAGACCCTCGGGCAGGTGTCCGAGGAGGGGCTGCTGCACTCCATCTTCCCCTTCTTCGCACCCCAGCCCGGCCTGCTCGTCGGACCAGGTGACGACGCCGCCGTCGTGGCCTGCAACGGCGCGCTGGTCGCGACGACCGACGCCATGGTCCGCGGGCGCGACTGGCTCGACGACTGGTCGAGCGCCGCCGATGTCGGCGCCAAGCTGGTGACCCAGAACCTCGCCGACGTGGCGGCCATGGGTGGCGTCGCCACCTCGATCCTCGTGACGCTGGTCGCCGACCCGGCGACGCGGGCGGCCTGGGCGCGAGACTTCGCACGCAGCATCGGTGAGCGGGCCGCGGAGGCCGGGGTGGCCGTGGCAGGCGGTGACCTGTCGTCGGCGCCACCCGGGGTGCTGCTGGTGTCGATCACCGCGCTCGGCGACCTCGGCGGTCGGGAGCCGGTCCTGCGCAGCGGTGCCCGGCCCGGGGACACCGTGGCCGTCTGCGGCACGCTCGGCCGCTCGGCCGCCGGACTGCTCCTCCTGCAGCGGGAGGGAACCCGGGCGGCCCGGCACGGCGGCATCCACCGGGTGTGCCTGGACCACCACCGGGCCCCGGTCGCGCCCCTCACTGCGGGCCCGCAGGCGGCGCTCGCAGGCGTGACGGCGATGCTCGACGTGTCCGACGGGCTGCTGCGCGACGGCAGCCGGATCGCCGCCTCCAGCGGTGTGCGCCTCGACCTCGACGGCTCGGCCCTCGCCCCCGACGTCGAGCCCCTCGCCGCAGCGGTGGGCGAGGAGGCGGCCCGGGAGTGCGTGCTGGCCGGGGGGGAGGAGCACAGCCTGCTCGCCACCTTCCCCGCCGGGGACCTGCCCACGGGGTGGCGCGCCATCGGCGCGGTGGCGGGGGGGTCGGGCGTCACGCTCGACGGCGTGCCCCAGCAGCCGCGGGGCTGGGACCACTTCGCCGGCTGAGGCGTGCGGTCGGCGCCTGCGTCGGCCGGTCGTGGGGCCAGGAGATGACTGAAGCCGACCTCCCCGAGGGGAGATCGGCTTCAGTCGGTGTGCCGGTCGGCTGGGTCAGCGCTTGACCTTGCCGGCCTTGAGGCACGAGGTGCAGACGTTGAGACGCTTCGGGGTCACGCCCGC
>NZ_DATBMI010000185.1:0-7919 GCF_036554925.1 Pedococcus sp. | reverse complement strand
ATGTGCGGTGGCCTCGACGACGTCGAGCGCCAGTGGGCGGAGATCCAGAAGAACCTCTGAGTTCTCCTCTCTCCCAGCACAACCCAGCCACACCCGGAGGGCCGGTCGCGAGCAGCGGCCGGCCCTCCGGCATACCCCGGTCTCTCTCAGCGCGCGGGTCGCAGTGGGGTGGGGTCGGGGTGGGACTGGGGTGCGGTCCGGGCAGACCCTGATGGCAGCCGTATGCCGCCCGGACCAGACTGGGGGCATGAGCCAGATCAAGACCAGCTTTGCCAACCAGGGCCTCGTCCGGCCCCGTCAAGGCCGCGTCCTCGGCGGTGTGTGCGCCGGACTCGGCCGCCGCTTCGGCCTCTCGCCGTGGACCGCGCGGCTCCTGTTCGTGGTGATCCTCATGCTGCTCCCGGGCAGCCAGCTGATCATCTACCCGGTGCTGTGGATCCTCATGCCCAGCGAGGCCTGAGGGAGAGGGACAGAGCAGGGGAGGGCGCCGCCGCCGCAGGGCCGCGGCGCCCTCCGCTGCGTTCGGGGCCGGTCCGGAGCATGGCCGACGGGCCGTTAGACTGGCGCCACCCCGTACCCATGTGGAGGACCCATCGTGAGCCAGTTGCAGGTTGAACTCGTCGCCGCCGACCGCAAGGTCTGGGAGGGCGAGGCCAACATGGTCATTGCCCGGACCGTCGACGGTGAGCTCGGCATCCTGCCCGGCCACACCCCGCTGCTCGGAGTCCTCGTCGAGGGCGAGGTCCGGATCAAGTCCGACGGCGCCACCCACACCGCGACGCTCGACAGCGGCTTCCTCTCGGTCGACCGCGACCGGGTCATCATCGTCGCCGAGGCCGTCGACGCCTCCCACCTGAGCGCCTAGCCGAGCGCGCGAGCATGTCGCCTCTCGTCACCGCCGAGATCGTGGCAGGCGCGCTCGTCCTGCTCGCGCTCAGCGTGCTGGCGTTCATCTTCATCCGCCGGCGGATCCTCGCCTCCGGCAGCCCGCTGATGCTGTGCGCGCTGCGGTCCCACGGAGCCAACGGCTACCGTCTCGGGCTGCTGCGCATCGCCGGTGACCGGCTCGAGTGGTTCACCCTCGTCGGCCCGTCCCTGCGCCCCAAGAGGGCCTGGGACCGCGTGCGGCTCGAGCTCGAGGCGCCCGGCGCCGCCCACGAGGTGCTCGCGGGGCTGCCGGACGCCGTGGAAGTGACCTGCCACTACGGCACCGACAGGTTCCAGCTCGCGCTCGCCCCTGCGGCCTACACCGGCATCCGGTCCTGGCTCGAGAGCGCGCCGCCGGGCTTCAACGTCAACGTCGCCTAGCCCTCGACCCGCCGGGCCGCTGCGGCCCTCAGGCCTCCGCAGAGCCGGCCGCCCCAGCGTCCGCCGCGGGGGCCTTCTTCGTGTCCGGGGCCTGCGCGCGTCCGCCACCGGGCTGCCACAGGACGTCGCCGCCGATCGGCAGGTTGGCCACGCGGGCCAGGACGAACAGCAGGTCCGAGAGCCGGTTGAGGTACTTCGCGGTGAGGAGGTTGACCCCGCCCTCGCCCTTGGCCGCGCCGGGCTGGTCGCCGTAGGCGGCGATGGCGGCCCAGGCCTGCCGCTCGGCCCGGCGCGCGACCGTGGTCGCCACGTGCAGGTAGGCCGCTCCGGGCGTGCCCCCCGGGAGGATGAACGAGCGCAGCTTCTCCAGCTCGCCGAGGTAGCGGTCGCAGTCCGCCTCCAGCTCGTCGATCCAGCGCTGCTCGACCCGCAGCGGCGGGTAGTCGTAGCTCTCCTGGAGGGGCGTGCACAGGTCGGCCCCCACGTCGAAGAGGTCGTTCTGCACCCGGATCAGGGTCGCCCGGACGTCCTCGCGGAGGTCACCGGCCGCCACGGCGACGCCGATGGCCGCGTTGGCCTCGTTGGCGTCGGCGTAGGCCATGAGCCGCACGTCGGTCTTGCTGGTGCGGCTCATGTCACCGAGGTGGGTCATGCCGTCATCGCCGGTGCGGGTGTAGATGCGGGTGAGGTTGACCATGGGGTCAGCCTCTCAGATGGCGGCTCGGGTGCCGGAGCGGGCCCGCGGCGTCGATAGGCTGCCCGGATGGCTGAGAGGTTCCGGGTGGTCGGCGGCGCGTCGCTTCAGGGCGAGGTGGCCGTCTGGGGGGCGAAGAACAGCGCGCTCAAGCTGATGGCCGTCGCCCTGCTCGCCGAGGGCCGGAGCCGCCTGACGAACGTGCCGGCCATCCTCGACGTGACCATCATGGCCGAGCTGCTGCGCCGTCTCGGCTGCTCCGTGGCCTACGACGCCCCGGCCGGGGTCGTCGAGATCGACGTCCCGGCCGAGATCGGCCACCGCGCCGACTACGACCTCGTGCGGGCCTTGCGCGCCTCGACCGCCGTCCTGGGGCCGCTGGTGGCGCGCTGCGGGGCGGCCGACGTGGCCGTCCCGGGCGGTGACGCCATCGGCTCCCGCGGGCTGGACCTGCACGCGGCCGGGCTGGAGGCGCTGGGCGCGAAGGTGCACGTCACCCACGGCTTCCTCGTCGCGGAGGCGCCCGGCGGCCTGCACGGCGCGGAGATCCGACTGGACTTCCCGAGCGTCGGGGCGACCGAGAACGTCCTGACCGCGGCGGTGCTGGCCCGGGGCACGACGCGCCTGGAGAACGCTGCCCGGGAGCCGGAGATCGTCGACATCGCGCAGATGCTCACCGAGATGGGGGCCCACATCACCGGCGCGGGCACCGGCACCATCGAGATCGAGGGCGTCGACGAGCTGAGGCCGGTCGAGCACGCGGTGGTCCCGGACCGCATCGCCGCCGGGACGTGGGCCTTCGCCGCCGCAGCCACCCGCGGAACGGTGGAGGTCGTCGGGGGAGTGGCCGACCACCTCAAGGCGGCGCTCGAGCTCGTCGAGGCGAGCGGGTCGACGGTGACCACGACCGACCGCGGCTTCCGCGTCGACTCCGGTGGGCGGCGACCGCGGGCCTTCGACGTGGCCACCCTCCCGTACCCCGGCTTCCCGACCGACCTGCAGCCGTTCGCCATCGCCTGCAACGCGGTTGCCGACGGCTCGGCCATGATCACCGAGAACCTCTTCGAGGCTCGCTTCCGCACCGTGCAGGAGCTCAACCGGCTCGGGGCCGAGACACGGATCGACGGGCACCACGTCATGGTGCACGGCGTCGAGAGGCTGTCCGGGGCGCCGGTCGAGGCCAGCGACATCCGCGCCGGTGCCGCCCTCGTCATCGCGGGTCTCGTCGCCGACGGCGTGACCACGGTCAGCGGTGCCCACCACATCGACCGTGGCTACGCCGGGTTCGCGGAGAGCCTCCAGGGCCTCGGTGCCGACGTCACGCGCGAGCCGGACGAGGAGTTCTTCCTCTAGTCCGCGGGAGGGTGCGGGCAGCGGCGTGACGTTGACCCCGTCAGCCTTTACCAGATCTTGATCTGATATGGGACAACCGAGTCGCCCCACCTGAGCGTCCGTGTGAGTGAATGGCCACGGACAAGGGGGTTTGTCATGACGGTGAGCAGTGTGGGTGTCCTTCCCGTCGAGGTGCGTGCGCTGGCCGCGGGCCAGGCCGTCTCCATCACCGGACGCATCGACGTCCACACCGTCCCCGACGTCCGGTTGCTGCTCCACGAGATCATCGACACCGGGGCGGGGGATGTCCTCATGCATCTCGGCGGTGCGGAGATCGGCGACGCGACGGGACTCGGTGTCCTCGTCGAGGCCTACACCCGGGCCCGTCGCGCCGGGCGCCGTCTCGCCGTGGTCGACATGACCGCCCGCACCGAGCGGCTGCTGCGGGCGGCCCGCCTGGACCGTGCGCTCGTCAGCCGCCCCGCCGCGCCCCCGACGGCCGAGGCCCCGCTGACCGCCTGACGCGTCGGCCGCCGACCCGACACGACGCCCCGCTGACCGCCTGACGGCCCTGCCGCCGAGCCGACGGCAGAGGCGCGCCGCTGGGGGCTTGACGGCCCGGCCGCCCGCCGGGCTGCCCACGGCCACCACTGTGGCGCCTCTCACCGCCCGTACCCCTCCTGTCCGTGCAGGGCCGCGGGTACCTTCGGCCACATGGCCGACTCCGCGAACGCCCCCACGCCCGCCGCCGAGGCGCACCGCCCGCAGCGGGACCGCCCCTGGGTGATGCGGACCTACGCAGGCCACTCCAGCGCCTCCGCCAGCAACGAGCTCTACCGGCGCAACCTCGCCAAGGGCCAGACCGGCCTCTCCGTCGCCTTCGACCTGCCGACCCAGACCGGCTACGACCCCGACCACCCGCTCGCCCGCGGTGAGGTGGGCAAGGTCGGGGTGCCCATCTCGCACATCGGCGACCTGCGCGCGCTCTTCGACCAGATCCCGCTGTCGCAGATGAACACCTCGATGACCATCAACGCGACCGCCATGTGGCTGCTGGCGCTCTACCAGGTGGCGGCGGAGGAGCAGGCCGTCGCGGCAGGCGAGGACCCCGCCGCGGCCGTGCACGCCCTGGCCGGCACGACCCAGAACGACATCATCAAGGAGTACCTCTCGCGGGGGACCTACGTCTTCCCGCCCGGGCCGTCGCTGCGGCTGATCACCGACATGGTGGCCTACACCGTCGCCGAGATCCCGAAGTGGAACCCGACCAACATCTGCAGCTACCACCTGCAGGAGGCCGGGGCGACCCCGGTGCAGGAGATCGCGTACGCGATGAGCACGGCGATCGCGGTCCTCGACGCGGTGCGCGACTCGGGCCAGGTGCCGCCGGAGCGCTTCGGCGAGGTGGTCGCCCGCATCTCCTTCTTCGTCAACGCGGGCGTCCGCTTCGTCGAGGAGATGTGCAAGATGCGCGCCTTCGTGCAGCTGTGGGACGAGATCACCCGCGAGCGGTATGCCGTGCAGGACCCGAAGCAGCGCCGGTTCCGGTACGGCGTGCAGGTCAACTCGCTCGGCCTCACCGAGGCCCAGCCGGAGAACAACGTCCAGCGGATCGTGCTGGAGATGCTGGGCGTGACGCTGTCCAAGGACGCCCGCGCCCGGGCCGTGCAGCTTCCCGCGTGGAACGAGGCGCTCGGCCTGCCCCGACCGTGGGACCAGCAGTGGTCGCTGCGGATGCAGCAGGTGCTGGCCTTCGAGTCCGACCTGCTGGAGTACGACGACCTCTTCACCGGCTCGCACGTCGTCGAGGCGAAGGTGGCCGAGCTCGTCGACGGGGCCAGGGCCGAGATCGCTCGGGTCCAGGAGATGGGCGGCGCCGTGGCGGCCGTCGAGAGCGGGTACATGAAGTCCGCCCTGGTCGCCTCGCACGCACGACGCCGGCAGCGGATCGAGTCCGGCGAGGACGTCGTGGTGGGGGTGAACCGGTTCGAGACCACCGAGCCCAACCCCCTCACCTCCGATCTCGACACCGCCATCCAGACGGTCGACCACGACGTCGAGGCCAAGGCCGCCGCCGCGGTGCGCCGCTGGCGGGAGGAACGCGACGCGGCCGACGGCGGTCGCGAGCGGGTCGATGCGGCGCTGGCCCGGCTGCGCAACGAGGCGGGCACCGGCGCCAACCTCATGGCCGCGTCGCTCGAGTGCGCACGGGCGGGCGTCACCACCGGGGAGTGGGCCGGCGCTCTCCGGGAGGCGTTCGGGGAGTACCGGGCGCCCACCGGTGTGTCGGGTTCGGTGGGGGTCAGCGGTGAGGACAACCCCGAGCTGGCCAGGGTCCGCGAGCGCGTCCGCGCCACCGGCGAGGAGCTCGGCGAGCGCCTGCGGGTGCTGGTCGCCAAGCCGGGCCTCGACGGCCACAGCAACGGGGCCGAGCAGGTCGCGGTCCGGGCCCGGGACGCCGGCTTCGAGGTGGTGTACCAGGGGATCCGGCTCACGCCCCAGCAGATCGTCGCCGCCGCGGTCGCGGAGGACGTCCACCTGGTCGGGATCTCGATCCTCTCGGGCTCGCACATGGAGCTCGTCCCGGAGATCCTCCGCGGCCTGCGCGAGGCGGGGGCCGCGGACGTGCCGGTGGTCGTCGGCGGCATCATCCCCGAGTCGGACGCGCGTGCCCTGCGCCAGCTGGGGGTGGCGGCCGTCTTCACCCCCAAGGACTTCGGGCTCACCGAGATCATGGGGGCGATGGTCGAGACCATCCGGGCCTCACGCGGCCTCGGCGCCGGGGCGGCCGGGACGCCCGTTCCTGCCTGAGACGGGCCAGGACCCCCCCGGTTCGGGGTATTGCCGCGCGCTACTGCGCTCGCTGATACCCCGAACCAGCGGTGGGCAGGCGACGGCGGTGGGCAGGGACGGCGGTGGGCAGGTGACGGCGGTGGTCAGAGCCAGGCGCCGCGCCGCATCACGCGCAGGAGGTCGAGCCCGTCGTCGACGACGACGACGTCGGCGAGGTGTCCCGCCACGAGCGAGCCGACGGCCTCGAGCGCCAGCGTCTGGGCTGGTGTCGACGAGGCGGCGCGCACGGCCTCCTCGAGCGGGACCCCCAGGTCGCGGACGCACCACCGCAGCTGGTCCAGCAGGCAGGACACCCCGCCCGCCAGGCTGCCGCTGTCGGCAAGGCGCACCTCGCTCCCTCGCACGCGGACCGTCAGCCCGCCGAGCGTGAAGTCGCCATCGGGGAGGCCCGCTGCCGACATGCAGTCGCTGACCAGCGCGATCTCGCCCGCCCCGACGGTGTCGAAGAGCATCTGGACCGTCTCCCCGGCGAGGTGGACGCCGTCGGCGATGACCTCCACCACCGCCTCCCCCCGGGCCGCAGCCGACAGCGCCGCCCCCACCGGCCCCGGCTGGCGGGACTGCAGCGGGGGCATGCCGTTGAACAGGTGCGTGGCCAGGCCGCGACCGCCCCGGGCCGGGTGCTCCGCGAGGGCGGAGAAGGCGGCCCGGGCGGTCGCGGCGTCGGCGTCGGTGTGGCCCACGGCACCGAGCACGCCGAGGCCGGCGAGAGCCTCTGGCAGGACGTCGGCGCCGGGCAGCTCGGGCGCCCAGGTCATCTGGGCGATGACGCCGGGGCCGGCCGCGGCCACGAGGCGCTCGAGCAGGCCGAGGTCGGGGTGGACGAGCGCGGCGGGGTTCTGCGCCCCACACCGGGTGGCGGAGAGGAACGGCCCTTCGAGGTGGACCCCCGCGATATCGCCGTCGGCCACGAGCGGGGCACAGGCGCGCACGCCGTCGAGCAGCGCCTGGGCGGGGGCCGACACGAGCGAGCCGATGACCGTGGTGCTGCCGAGCGCATGGTGGTGGCGGGCGGCGGTCCGGGCGCCCTCGGTGTCGGGGCCGAACTCGCCACCCCCGCCGCCGTGGCAGTGGAGGTCGACGAGGCCGGGCAGCAGGGTGACGTCGTGCTGCCAGCCACGGGGGGTGACCGCGTGCCCCCAGGCGCTGGGGAGGTCGGCGCGGCGGCCGGCGAAGCGCAGGCGCTCCCCGTCGACCACCACGGCGGCGTCCTCGACGACCCCGGCCGGCAGGACGGCGCGACCGGTGAGGAGCAGGGGCGGGGGTGCGGGGGCGTCGGCCGAGAGGGTCACGACAGGATGATGGACCGTGCGAGGTGCCGGGGGCGATCCGGGTCGGCTCCCGCGCGCGCCGCCTTGAGCAGGCAGAGGCGGTGCAGTCGCACGAGGTCAGCCATCGGGTCGATGTCGCGGTGCTCGAAGTGCGCCCCGGTCGCCGCGACCTGGTCGGCGAGCCCCTCGGGCACCTCGCCGAACGCCCAGGTGGCGCGGCCGGCGGTGGCGATGCTGATCGGGCCGTGGCGGTACTCCATGGCGGGGTAGGACTCGGTCCAGAACTGCGCGGACTCTCGCAGCTTCAGGGCAGCCTCGTGGGCGAGGCCGATGGTCCAGCCGCGGCCGACGAAGGTGATCTGCTCCGCCTGCGCCACCCCCGCGAGCGCGCTGTCCTCGTCCTCGGCGAGGACCGCCCGCGCGTCGGCGATGGCGGGCGTGAGGTCCTCGCCGAGCGTGGC
>NZ_DATBMI010000180.1:0-3488 GCF_036554925.1 Pedococcus sp. | reverse complement strand
GCGGCTGTCCTTGTACTTGTGGGGCGAGCGGATGACCACGAAGACGTTCTTCTCCGTGGGCAGCGGCACGGGGCCGACCACCGTCGCGCCAGCACGGGTCACCGTGTCGACAATCTTGCGCGCCGAGTTGTCGATGACCTCGTGGTCATACGACTTCAAGCGGATGCGGATCTTCTGTCCCGCCATCTCCGTTACGTCTCTCTCTCGCCGTACAGCTTGCATGTGGCCGGCTCTCCTGGATCCTCCGACCCCCGCGGTCGGGTGTGTCGCACCCGCTCCGCGGCCCGACGACAGGCGCTCTCACGCAAGTCGTGCGGTGTTGTCGGACATTCCGGCAGAGCCGGGGCTTGCGCTTCCCCTGGAGTGCCGCCCCGGCCCGCTGTTCGCAGCAGGGCCGGTTCGGGTGGTGTCACCGGGGGTGGCGGCGCCAACATGGGTCAGCGACGCGCGTCAAGCAACCGGTCCAGTGTGCCAGAGCCTGTGGTGACCTACCAAATCGCGCCGGGAGCAGACGGCATCCCGCCTCCGATGGCGCGTCGCGGCAGGCAGCCACCGTATGCCGCGGGGCGCCACCAGGCGTCGGCGACCGCCTTAGCTCCGGTCGCCGGCGCCCGCCCGCTCCGCCTGCTCGCGCAGCCGGCGCCCCTCCTCCACCTGCTGGTGCCGCTTGGCGGCCTTCTTGTCCGAGGTGCGGGTGTCGCGCGGGGGCAGCTGGAGGGTCTGCTCCGCGGCGATGCCCGCCTGCAGCTCGCGGGCGCGCTCGAGCTCGGCATCCACCTCGGCACCGAACAGCAGGGCGAGGTTGGTCAGCCACAGCCAGAGCAGGAAGACGATGACGCCCGCGAGCGAGCCGTAGGTCTTGTCGTACGAACCGAAGTTCGCGACGTAGAAGCCGAAGGCGCCTGACGCCAGGAGCCAGGTGAGGATGGCGATGGCGGCACCGACGCTCATCCAGCGGAACTTCGGCTGCCTGACATTGGGCGTGGAGTGGTACAGGACGGCCACGAGCACGACGACGATGCCGAGCATCACGGGCCACTTGGCGACGTTCCACGCGGTCACGGCGCCCGTGCCGAGCCCGAGGGCGCCCCCGACGGACCGGGCCACCGGACCGCTGAGGACCAGCCCGATGAGGACGAGGGCGGCCAGGAGGATGCCGACCAGGGTCAGCAGCAGCTGCAGGGGGCGCAGCTTCCACACCGGCCGGCCCTCATCGACCTGGTAGATCCGGTTCAGGGCCCGCCCGAAGGCCCCGATGTAGCCGGAGGCGGACCAGACGGCACCGGCGACACCGAGGAGGAGAGCCAGGCCGGCGGCCTGGTTCTGCACCATCTGGTTGATGGGGCCCTCGAGCTGGTCGGCCGCGTTCTCCTGACCCAGCGAGCGCACGAGGTCGATCAGCGCCGCGGTCGTGGACTCGCCCTGGCCGAACACCCCGAGAAGCGAGACCAGGGCGAGCAGGGCCGGGAAGATCGCGAGCACGGCGTAGTAGGTCAGGGCGGCGGCCAGGTCGGTGCACTGGTCCCGGCTGAACTCGGCCCATGCCTTCTTGGCGGTGTAGGCCCACGACGGCTTCGTCAGGTCGGTCAGCTCGTCCGGCTTGCGCGTGTCGTCCTCATGGGGCGCCGTGCGCGCCTTCTCGGCGCTGGTTCCCTCGCGGGCCATGGGGTTCTCCTGTCACCTCGCGTGCGGCTCTCCTCCCACACTGGTACCCAGCCCGGGTGTCGGCAAACGCTGGTGGTGCCCGGGCTCCTCACGCTTGGATCGGGCCATGAGCACTGTGACGACGGCGACCGGCCCTGGCCGGCAGCGCCAGGCAGCCATCTACCGGGCGGGGGTCCTCGGTGAGCGCCCTCGGGTCCCTGCGGACTTCGCCGAGCTCGAGCGCCGGGCGCGCCGGGCCATGTCGGGCCGGGCGTGGGCCTACGTCGCGGGCGGGGCAGGCGCAGGCCTGACCATGCGCGCGAACAGGCGGGCGTTCGAGCGCTGGGCGATCGTCCCGCGGCAGCTCCGGGGCGCGGGGTCCCGCGACCTCGGGACCACCCTGTTCGGGCGGCAGCTGCCGACTCCGCTGCTGCTGGCCCCCATCGGCGCCGCGGCCCTCGTACGCCGAGGGAGCGACCCGCTGACCGCTGCCGCGGCCGCGGAGCTCGAGGTCCCCTACGTGATCTCGAGCCAGGGGTGCAGCCCGATGGAGGACGTCGCCGCGGCGATGGGCTCGGCGCCGCGCTGGTTCCAGCTGTACTGGAGCACCGACGAGGCGCTCGTGGACAGCCTGCTGCACCGGGCCGAGGCGATCGGCAGCGACGCGGTCGTGGTCACCCTCGACACGACGATGCTGGGCTGGCGTCCCGACGACCTCAACCTCGGGAGCCTGCCGTTCGCCCAGGGCATCGGGATCGCGCAGTACACCTCGGACCCCCGCTTCCAGCAGGTCGTCGCCGAGCGGCTGGCACGCGCCACTCCCGGGAGCCGGCCGCCGACGAGGGTGACGCCGGCCGCGGTGCGCTCCCTGCTCTCGATCACGCGCGAGCACCCAGGTGGGTTCCGCGACAACCTGCGCTCCCCCGTCCCCCGCGCCGCGGTCGAGACCTTCCTCGACATCTACTCCAACCCGGGGCTGGGCTGGGAGCACCTGGCGACGCTGCGAGAGCGCACCCGACTCCCCATCGTGCTCAAGGGGATCCTCCACCCCGAGGACGCGCGCCGGGCCGTGGAGCTGGGTGTCAGCGGCATCGTCGTGTCGAACCATGGTGGGCGGCAGGTCGACGGCGCGGTCGCCTCGCTCGACGCCCTGCCCGGCATCCGGGACGCCGTGGGCCAGGGGACGACGCTCATCCTCGACAGCGGGGTGCGCTCCGGAACGGACGTGCTCAAGGCCCTGGCCCTGGGGGCCGATGCGGTGGCCATCGGACGGCCGTACATCTACGGGCTGGCCCTCGCTGGCGGGGCCGGCGTACGCGACGTGCTCGAGAACCTCCTCGCCGAGCTCGACCTGTCCATGGGGCTCTCCGGCCTGGCGTCCGTGGCGGACCTCGGACCGGAGTGCCTCGTTCCCGCCCCCTGACCATGACTTGGGCTCGGTATGACCAGCGCTCGAGGGGCCGGCCACGCGGCACGTCGTGCGTCGGCGCGACGGGGACCGCGCAGACACGACTGAGGGCCCGCAGCCGAAGCTGCGGGCCCTCAGGGCGTTCAGTGACGCGTCAGATCACCAGGGTCACTTGGTGATCTTGGTGACGCGGCCGGCGCCGACGGTGCGGCCGCCCTCGCGGATGGCGAAGCGCAGGCCCTCCTCCATGGCGATGGGCTGGATCAGCTCGACGCGCATCTCGGTGTTGTCGCCCGGCATGACCATCTCGGTGCCCTCGGGGAGGTGGACAACGCCGGTCACGTCAGTCGTACGGAAGTAGAACTGCGGACGGTAGTTGTCGTAGAACGGCGTGTGACGGCCGCCCTCGTCCTTGGACAGGATGTAGACGTTCGCC
>NZ_DATBMI010000160.1:0-6052 GCF_036554925.1 Pedococcus sp. | reverse complement strand
GTGAGGGCATGAGCCATCTGAGTGGAAAGACCGTGGCGTTCCTCGTGGCCGCCGAGGGCATCGAGCGCGTCGAGCTGACCGAGCCCTGGAAGGCCGTCTCCGAGGCCGGCGCCCACCCCGTGCTGCTGAGCCTGGAGGAGGGCGAGGTCCAGACCTTCGACCATCTCGACAGGGCCGAGAAGCGCCCCGTCGACAAGACCGTCGCCGAGGCGTCCGTCGCGGACTACGACGCCCTCGTGCTGCCCGGGGGCGTGGCCAACCCCGACGCCCTGCGGATGGACAAGGCGGCGGTCGCGTTCGTCCGCGACTTCGTGGAGTCCGGCAAGGTCGTCGCGGCCATCTGCCACGCCCCGTGGACCCTGGTGGAGGCCGACGTCGTTCGGGGGCGGAGGCTGACCTCGTGGCCCAGCCTGCAGACGGACCTGCGCAACGCCGGTGCCGAGTGGGTCGACCAGAAGGTCGTCGTGGACGAGAACCTCATCACCAGCCGCAACCCCCACGACCTCCCGGCGTTCAGCGGCCAGCTGCTCGAGTCGCTGGCGCACGGCGCCGCCGGCTGACCACGCGGACGCCGGGCGGCTCCGGGCCGAGCCGCGGGGGTCAGCCGCCGGACACCGACAGCTCGGCCTGGGCGACGGCCTCGCGGGCTGCGTCGTTGAGCTCACGGGAGTCGAGCCACCCCTCCGGGAGCGCGACGTGGCGCGGTGAGCCGGCCCGCCCGCGCTGCCCCTCGGCTGCGTCGCCGGGCCACGGGGCATCGGCCTCCATGGTCGCGATCAGCCGGTCGAGCGCCGCGAGGGAGTCGACCAGCGCGAGCTGGTGTCGCACGGTCGAGCCCGCCGGGAATCCCTTGAGGTACCAGGCGATGTGCTTGCGGATGTCCCGGCACGCCTTGAACTCGTCGTCGTAGAAGTCGATGAGGTACTCCGTGTGCCGGCGCATGGTCGCGGTGACCTCGCCCAGCGTCGGCTGCACCCGTGCGCTGGTGCCGGCGAAGGCCGCGGCGAGGTCGGTGAAGAGCCAGGGCCGCCCGAGGCAGCCCCGGCCGACGACCACACCGTCGCACCCGGTCTGCCGCGCCATCTCGAGGGCGTCCTCGGCCGACCAGATGTCGCCGTTGCCGAGCACCGGGATGGTGCGGACGGTCTCCTTCAGGCGGGCGATGGCGCTCCAGTCGGCCTGGCCGGAGTAGGCCTGCGAGGCGGTCCGGCCGTGCAGGGCCACGGCCGCCACACCGGCCCGCTCCGCGGTGAGGCCCGCGTCGAGGTAGGTGAGGTGGTCGTCGTCGATGCCCTTGCGCATCTTGACGGTGACCGGCACGGCATACGGGCCGGCCTCCCGGACCGCCGCGGTGACGATGCCCTCGAAGAGGTCCCGCTTCCACGGCAGCGCCGCACCGCCGCCCTTGCGGGTGACCTTGGGGACGGGGCAGCCGAAGTTGAGGTCGATGTGGTCGGCGCGGTCCTCGGTCACGAGCATCCGCACGGCCGCGGCCACGGTGGACGGGTCGACGCCGTAGAGCTGGATGGAGCGCGGGCTCTCGTCCGGGTCGTGCTCGATCAGCCGCATGGACTCAGGGGTTCGCTCGACCAGGGCCCGGCTCGTGATCATCTCGCTGACGTAGAGCGAGGTCGCGCCACTGGCACCGCCCTGCTCGAGGCCCTCCCGGCCGTACTCGCGGCACAGGCGGCGGAACGCGCGGTTGGTGATGCCCGCCATCGGTGCCAGGACGACCGGCGACTCGATCGTGTGGCGGCCGATCTGGAGCGGCGGCAGGACCGGCGAGGGCCCGGGGGTCAGCGTGGCGGCGGTGGGGGTCGTCATGGCCCGGCCATTGTCTCAGGTCGGGCGGTGGTGCCCGGAGACCGCGCGCCTCGCGCACTCGAGGGAGAAGTCGCGCAGCAGCACCGCCACGGCCTCGGGGTGGGTGATCGGCAACAGGTGGGAGGCCCGCGGCACCACGACGACCCGCGCCTCGCGGCAGTGGGCGGCGAAGCGGCGCGCGTGGACCCCGAGCTGGTCGAACTGGCCGTTGACGAGCAGCACCGGCGCCATCACCTCACGCAGCTGCCCTGGGCGGCAGTCCCGCATCACGGCCGCCCACGCGTCCGCCGTCGCCTCGTAGGACGCGCCGCCGGCGAGGACCACCTCGAAGGCCTCCGGGCCGGCCATCCGGCGCAGCACGCGGTCCGACAGCCGCGCCATCCGCTCCGGGCCCACCCCGGCCACGAGGGAGGCGAAGCCCCGGTATGCCGCCGCGCCGGCCCCGCGGGGCACCGCGCTGGCCCCGACCAGCGCCAGGCCGGCGAGCCGGTCCGGGTGCTGCGCGGCATACGCCATGGCCATGTAGCCACCGAGGGAGTGGCCGGCCACGACGACCGGCGCCGCCCGGTCGCCCGTCTCGACGGCCTCGGCGACCGCCGCCACCGCCGCCTCCGTGGTGAACCTCTCCCCCACCCGCCGGCCGTGACCCGGGAGGTCCGGCGCCACGACGTCGAGCCCGCCCAGGACCTCGCGGTAGGCGGGGAGGTCCCACTGGGTTCGGCTCACCCTCGTGCCGTGCACCAGCACCAGCCGGGTCGGGGTCATGACCCGACGGTACGCGAGCGTGGTGGCGCTGCGGTTGACTGTGCCGCATGACCGCGCTCATCTCGCCCGAGGAGCTGCGCGACGAGCTCGGGTCCGTCGTGCTCGTCGACGTGCAGTGGAACCTCTCCACGGCCCCCGGGCCGCCAGGCCGCGACCTCTACCTGGCCGGCCACCTGCCCGGGGCGCACCACGTGGACCTCGACGCGGAGCTGTCCGGCCCGCCCGGGCCGGACGGGCGCCACCCGATGCCGACGGCACACTCGGTGGAGCAGGCGCTGCGGCGCTGCGGGGTCGACGAGGGGGCGGCCGTCGTGGTCTACGACCAGGGGCCGTGCATGGCCGCCGCCCGCGCCTGGTGGGTCTTCTGCTACTTCGGGGCCGGGTTCGTGCGGGTCCTCGACGGCGGCCTGGCCGCCTGGCGCGCCGTCGGCGGCGAGGTCACGACGGTGGTGCCCGAGCCCGGCGACGGGGACGCCGTCGCACGGCCCGGCGGGATGCCCCTGATCGATGCCGAGGGCGCCGCCGAGGTGGCCCGCTGCGGGGTGCTGCTCGATGCCCGTGCCCCGGAGCGGTACGCCGGCGCGGTCGAGCCCATCGACCGGGTCGCGGGGCACATCCCCGGCGCGGTCAGCGCCCCCACCACCGCCAACACGGGGCCGGACGGCCGGTTCCTGTCCCACCCCGACCTGCGGGACCGGTTCGCCGACCTCGGGGTCACCCGCGGCGGGCCTGTCGGCACCTACTGCGGGTCCGGGGTGACGGCCGCCCACCAGGCGCTCGCCCTGCACGAGATCGGTGTCGAGGCACCCCTCTACGTCGGCTCGTGGAGCCACTGGATCACCGACCCCGCCCGTCCGGTCGCCACCGGCTCGGCGCCCTGGCCCTGACGGCGGCCCGCCTACGGGATCGCCACCGCCACGGCGTCCGCGCCTCCCGCAGCGCCACCGGTCACCCGCGAGGCGCGGCTCACCGCACCGGAGGTGATGTCCCACACGAGCACCGAGGACCCCTGGGCGCTGCTCGACTGGAACAGCAGCTCGTGCCCTGACAGCCACCCGAGCGGGACGCAGCATCCCTTCGGCCTGGACTGGGGGTCGCCGAAGACGAGCAGCCGCCTGCTGGACGGCTTGTCGGCCTGGACCGCGAGGATGCCCTGGTACTGGCGGGTGCCGCCCTGGTTGTCCAGGTACACGCCGGCGGCCGCCCACCCGACGATGTTCCCGACGGTGTTGGAGTAGACCGCCTGGACGGGCGCGGGCAGGGATTCCCGTCCGGTCGCTCGACCGAACGCGTCCCACGTCAGGAGCCGGGGTGCCCCACCGCCGCCCGCGGCGATCTCGTAGTGGCTGGGGGCCGCTCGCTGCGAGAGCCTCGTCGCGGAGCCGGCACCCACGTCGACGAACCACGACTGGGTGTCCGAGCGCGCCACCAGACCGGTGTCACCGGCCGTCCAGCCCACCCTCTGGATGGTCTGGTCCGGGATGGCGATCCGGCGCACGGTGGCCGCGGGCAGCTCGAACAGCACGACCTCACCGGGCTGGGCGAAGGCGATGGCGCTGCCGTCCTGCGCGATGGCGGCGCGGTCGAGGGGCGGGGCGGCGTTGCCCTCGGCGTCGGCCGTCCGGCGCAGGGTCAGCCCGACGTCGACGAGCCGACCGTCCTGCGCGAGCAGAACCGGGCGGAACCGTCCCCCGGAGTCACCGGGTCGCAGGTAGGCCGCGGTGATCCGGGCGAGCGCGCCTTCGCCCAGCTCGCGGAGGGGGATGGCCGTCCGGTCGAGCGCCATCTCGGTCGGCAGGTGAGTCCCTCGCGCGGGCAGCCTGGCCTCGTCCGCCAACGTCGGGGCCTGCACGAGGAGGGTCCCGTCGGTGGCGCGGTCCGTGGCCACGGGCGAGGGCGACGTGACCGGGGGCGGTGCCGGCGTCACCCGGTCGGCCGCGGGCTCGTCGCGCGCCACGAGGACCCCGACGACGAGGGCGGCGCCCGCCGCTCCGGCACAGCCGCGCAGGACGGCGCGGCGGCGGCGCGCGCGCTGCTCGACCGCCGCGGCCCAGGCAGGGTCGGCGAGGTCGACGTCCTCGAGGTGCTGGCTGGCCTCCTCCATGAGCTGTCCCAGCCGGATCCCGGTCATGACGGCTCCCTCCCGCTGAGGGTCGGCTCGAGGCTCGGCGCGATGGCCCGCAGCCGCGCCAGCGCAGCGCTCGTCTGGCTCTTCACCGTGCCCACGCTGACGCCGAGCAGGTCGGCGGTCTCGCCCTCGCTGCGGTCCTCGAAGTAGCGCAGCACGAGCACCGCGCGCTGCTTGACCGTCAGGCCCATCAGCGCGCGGACGAGGTCGACCCGGCCACCCACCCGGTCCTCGACCCGGGCTTCCGCGGCACCCGGCAGAGGAGCCCCCGGTCCTCCTGCCTGCTGCGGTGACCCCGCGGCATACACGGTCTCGTCGAGGCCGACGTGCTCGCGCCGGGTGCGGCGCCACGCCGAGATGGCATCGCGAAAGAGGACCCTGCGCACGAAGGCGTCGGGGTGCTCGCCGCGGATCTTGTCCCAGCGAAGGGCGAGCTTCACGAGAGCCTGCTGGAGCAGGTCCTCGGCGAGGTGCGCGTCGCCGCACACGAGGTAGGCGGCACGCAGGAACTGCTGCTGCCGGGCCCGGACGTACTCGGCGAACTCCACGTCGGTCTCCGCGCGCATGCCACCTCCGCTCCCAGCCAGCTGCCGTCTCTCCAGCATTGCCGTCTCTCACAGCATTAACGCACGCGCAGGCCCGCGGGGTTGGCGCCCTGTGGTTGCGAACGTGTGCAGGGCGCCGCTGCGGTCCGGGAGCCCGCAGGCTCCCGGACCGCAGCGGTGCAGGCAACGAGGTCAGGACGTCTTGAGGGTGAGGCCGTAGGCCGAGAGGATCTCCCCGACCGGCTGGAAGTAGGCGATGTTCGGCTGTCCCACCTTCTCGCCGCAGACCGCGTTCGCGCCGTAGCCCGCTCCACCGCTGGTGACGCCCTGCGCCAGGGTGCTCGACATCCACGAGCCGCCGGAGTCCCCGCCCTCGGTGCAGGTGTTGCTCTGGGTCAGGCCGCTGACGGTGCTGTACGTGCCGTCGCCGTTGTTGTAGTTCACGGTGACGTTCTTGGCCTGGATCGAACCGCAGGTCCAGTCGGTGGTGCGGCCCGACTTGCAGACGGCGGACCCGACCGCGGCGCTGGAGGAACCGGTCACCCGTCGCGCGTAGCCGTCGTACATGTCCACGGCGCCGACGCCGGTCCAGCTCGAGGTCAGGCTGGAGTAGGCGTAGTCGTTGCCCGGGAACGAGTAGGCCTGGGTCGAGCCGAGGGTGACGCCGTTGCGGCGGAAGGTCTGGTAGCCCTCCGCGCAGTGGCCCGCGGTGATGAACACGTTGGCCGCGCCCTTGGTGGCGTTGAAGCCGAGCGAGCAGACGTAGCCGCTGAACTCGATCTGCTGGCCG
>NZ_DATBMI010000103.1:0-6584 GCF_036554925.1 Pedococcus sp. | reverse complement strand
CCGGCCGCGCGTCGGGCAGACGGTCTCCGACAGGAAGACCGCCGCGTCGCAGAGGGTGCAGCAGAAGCCTCCGCTGCGGTCGATCGGGACGAGGATCTGCTCGCAGCCGCAGTCGGCGCACACGGCCACGACTCCGTGCATGAGGTCGGGCTCCTGTTCCATGCCCTCCACGGTGCCAGACCGGTCCGACACGGCCATCGAGCCACGCCGCGCACACGCCGTGCGAGCGCGGCCGACCCCGGGCCATGGCGTGCGCTGACCGACCGCCGCGCCGGGGCGGCCCCCGTGCAGCGCGCAGGAGCCTGGGGTCGTCCTCCACAGCGGCCCACCACCGCACCTCGCGGTCCACAGTCGCGGCCCAACGCCTCCCCGGGAGTCGGGGCAGCGCCTCACGCTGACGCCATGGCCTCCTTCTCCAGCCTCGTCCTGTCCGGTGCCGCCTTGGCCCTGACGTCCTCGGTGATCGCCCCCGAGGCTCTGCGCGCGTGGGGCGGCGGCTCAGGTCGTCCATCCGCTGTGCACGTGCCGGTTCAGGCCTGGCGTCCGCCTGCCGAGGCCCTCCACGGCCGCCTCAGCCTTCCTGTCGAGGCGGCAACGAGCGAGGCGGTCCCCAGCGCGACGCCCCTGCGCGAGCCGGGCAAGGGTTGGCCCGCGCCCGGGTCAGCAGCCGGGCCGCCACCTCAGGCGACGCCACGCCCGGGCTGGAGGTGGCCGCTGTCCCCCGCGCCCCGGGTCGTTCGACCCTTCGAGCGACCGCGCAGCGCATGGGGCACCGGCCACCGGGGGGTCGACCTCGAGGCCACAGCGGCCCAGGAAGTGCGGGCTGCCGCGGGTGGGCGCGTGACCCACGTGGGCGTGATCTCCGGCCGCTCGACCATCACCGTGACCCACCGGTCGGGTGTCCGGACCACCTACGAGCCGGTCGTGCCCGGTGTGGCACTCGGCCAGGTCGTGCCGGCCGGTGCGGTGCTGGGAGCCGTGGCCGCAGCCGGGTCGCACTGCGAGCGACAGCCCTCGCGCGGGCAGGCCACGTGCCTCCACTTCGGTGCCCTGCGGGGCCGGACGTACCTGGACCCGCTGGCCCTGCTGCGGGGCGGTCCCGTCGTGCTGCTCCCGATGCGTTGAGGGGCACAGCGTGCCTACCGCCCGTGCCGCAGTGGCGGTCCGCGCCGCGCTCGCTGTCAGGGCCGCGCTCGCTGTCCGGCGCCCCGACGGGCGCCCGACGCGACGGCAAACGCTCAGGCGCCGGTCGGGTACGGCCAGGCCACACAGCCACCCAGCGAGAGGGTCTGCTGCACCATGACGGGCGAGCGCTTGCCCTGGCCCGGGCAGGTGCGGTGCTGGTGGCCGAGACCATGCCCGACCTCGTGGTTGACCTGGTAGATCCGGTAGCGGCGGACGTCCTTGCCATAGCTGTCGTCGCCGAGCTGCCAGCGCTTGAGGTTGAGCACGGAGCGGCCGTCGTTCCAGCAGCTCACCTGCGAGAGCGTGCGCAACGGGGCACACAGCCGGTCGGTCAGCCCGGGGCTCGCCAGGGTGACCCGGATGTCGACGTGCCGGCCCGCGCGGGCCTCCTCCGGGGTGACGTTGACGAAGCGGACGCCGTCCGCCTTCTGCCACCCGCGAGAGTCGAGCAGCGTCGACCGGATGGTCCGCGCCACCGCGGCCTGGTCGACGCCGAGACCCTGCTCGACCTCGACGGTGTACGTCACCTCGCGGCCCGTCGCCTCAGACTGCGGCCCCGGGACGGAGACCACGACGATCTTGCCCGTGCCGTTCTGCGGTACCGCGGCCGCGGGTGGCTCCGTCGTGGTCGAGCCGTCCTGGCCATCCTGCGGTGTCGTGGGCGGGGCCGAGCGGGGCGACGTCCCGCCGGGTGCCGTGACGCTGGCCGCGACACCGGGGAGACGGTCCACCGCCCGGGCCGCGGTGTCGACCGCCTGCTCGCGGGAGACGAGCTTGGCTCCGGCCACCACGACCAGGACGAGGACGCACGCCCCCAGCAGGGTCCGTCGCAGGCGCACACGCCGGCTGACCCGCCGGTGAGGGCGTCTGGCTGGCGGTGGGTGGTGCTGACTCACGCTGTTGGTCTGCTTCCCCGGTGGTTGGTGGACGCAGGGAGTCCCGCGCCTTCACATCTTCCCCCGGTGGTGCTGGTGCTGCGAGCCGCCTCGCCCGGCGAGGCCGAAATGTTGTCGTCGCCGCTGCGTGGCGCGCTGCTGGGCGACGACATGGGCAGTTACGTGGGCGACGACGTGGGCGAAGGGGCCGCTCGGGCCGCGACCGGGGCACGGCAATGCGACGCGCGAACCCTCGGCGCCGGTCACGCTCGGGGGTGGGCCTGACGGTAGGACTGCTTGAGCCTGTCGACGGACACGTGCGTGTAGACCTGAGTGGTGGCCAGGGACGCGTGTCCGAGCAGCTCCTGCACCAGCCGGAGGTCTGCCCCGCCCTCGAGGAGGTGGGTCGCCGCGCTGTGCCGCAGCCCGTGGGGTCCGAGGTCCGGGGCGCCCGGGACGTGCTCGAGCAGGGCGTGGACCGCCGCACGGATCTGGCGCTGGTCGGCGCGGCGACCACGGCGGCCCAGGAAGAGGGCGGGGCCGCTTTCCTCCGTGACCACTTGGGGGCGTCCGGACGTCAACCACGCCTCCAGGGCGTCGCGGGCTGGGACGCCGAACGGGACGGTCCGCTCCTTGGCTCCCTTGCCGAACACGCGCACCACTCCGGTCTCGAGGTCGACGTCGTCGATGTCGAGCCCAGTGAGCTCGCCGACCCGGATGCCGCAGGCGTACAGCAGTTCCAGCGCCGCCCGGTCACGCAGGTGAAGGGGGTCGAGGTCGTCGGAGGCGACGGCCGCGACGTCGAGCAGCGCCGTGGCCTCGGCCTGCTTGAGCACTCCGGGGAGGTGCTGCTGGCGCTTGGGTGCCACGAGCCGCAGCGACGGGTCCGCGGCAACTCGGCCGGTGCGGGCCGACCAGCCGAGAAACGTGCGGGCGGCGGCGGCCCTGCGCGAGATGGTGGCGCGAGCCGCACCGGACTCCGCCTGATGCGCGAGCCAGGAGCGCAGGTCGCGCAGGGAGATGTCCGACAGCTCGGTGACCCCGCAGGTCTCGCGCAGGAACGCCAGCATGGCGCGCACGTCCCCGAGGTAGGCGCGGATGGTGTGGGCCGAGCGCCCACGCTCGGCCCGCAGGTGCCGCTCAAACGCGACGACTGCCTCATCGGCGCTGCCGTCTGGCTCCTGCGCGCTGCCACCAGGCTCCTGCGCGCTGTCGCCCACGTCGCCGGCACCATCCGGCGGGTTCCCTGCCCTCACCGGCCCACGGTCGCAGCCGTGGGGGCGGGCGGCAAGCACCGGCCGGGCGGGTCGCCGCGCCCGGGCGGTCGATCGCCACAGACCTCAGGCCGAACCCATCTCAGGACCGCGGACGTGGCCGCTTCCGCCACCCGTCCCCGTCCCTCACGGCGAGACCGCGCAGCTCCAGTCGGCCCAGGCACGCGATGAGCTCTCGCTCGGCCATGGTGGTCTGCACCGCCAGCGTTCGGATACCGACCGATCTGCGGACCGCCAGCGACGAGAGCACGCGGTCCTCCGAGGAGCTGAGCGCGTCCTCGACCCGCTCCGGCCCCCGCTTCACCGGGGCGAGATCCCTGCCGATGCTGCCCACGGCCTCCGCAGCCTCGGCAGCATCGGTCACGAGGACGGCACCGTTGTCGCGGATGTACTGGTGGCACCCCGCCGACACCATGGAGGTCACCGGGCCGGGCACCGCCGCGACCACGCGGTGATGGCGAAGCGCCTGGTTCGCGGTGCTCAGGGATCCTGACCTCAGCCCTGCCTCCACCACCACCGTGCCAAGGGTCGCCGTGGCGATGAGCCGGTTGCGGCTCAGGAACCGGTGTCGCGTGGGGGCGCTGCCCGGCGGGACCTCCGAGACCACGAGACCGACGTCGGCGATCTGGGCGAGCAGGTGCTCGTGGGCGGCGGGGTACGGGCGCTCCACGCCGCCCGCGAGCACGGCGACGGTGGCCCCCTCGGCTGACAGGGCACCTCGGTGTGCCGCCGCGTCGATCCCGAACGCTGCGCCGGATACCACCGTGAAGTCGCGCTCGCACAGACCGGCCGCGAGGTCGGCTGCGGTGGCGGTGCCGTAGACGGTGGCGCTGCGCGCACCGACGATGGACACGCTGCGCTCACAGGCGTCACCAAGGCTCAGCGGCCCGCGCACCCACAGGCAGTGGGGCGGCGCGGCGAGGTCGTCCACCCCCGACGGCCACTCGCTGTCGCCGGGGATGACCACTCGGGCACGGATCCGGCGGAGCAGGCCGACCTCACGGTCGATGTCCAGGAGCTCGAGCCGAGGCGCCAGGCGCGGCCCCCAGTCGACCCTGCCCTCGAGAAGCTGACGCAGGGCGGCCTCGGCCCCCAGGCCGCGGACCAGCTCCGCGGCACCGCTGTGCTCGGGCTCCGTGAGTCGGCTCCAGGCCATGCGTGCCTCACGCTCCCCCCGTGGCGTCCGCCCGCCACACGTCAACGCTGCCGGGCTCATGCAGCCACCGGGCCCTGGTTGCGCAGGGTGAGGGCCAGACCCAGGTCGTCGCGGTCCGGCACCGCCCTCCCGGCGAGGTCGGCGACCGTCCACCCCAGCCGCAGGACGCGGTCGTAGCCCCGCAGCGTGATCATCCCGCGGTCCAGGGCGCGGTCGAGGTCGACAGTGACGCTGCGCGCAAGCCGCCACCGCCCGCGGCGCAGCGCACTCCCCGAGGCCTGGCCGTTGAGCGACCACATCTCCTCGCTCCACCGCTCGGCCTGGACGTCCCGGGCCTGCGCGACGCGGGCGGCGACCACCGAGCTGCTCTCCCCCGGGTCCTGGCCCAGGGACGCGAGGTTGATGGCCGGCATCACGACCTGCAGGTCGACGCGGTCCAGCAACGGCCCGGCGAGCTTCGCGGCATACGCCCGACGCTCTCGGGGAGCGCAGGAGCAGTCGATCCCCTTGCCGAACCCCAGCCCGCACGGACACGGGTTGGCCGCCATGACGAGCTGGAAGCGTGCCGGGAAGCGGACCGAGTGCCGCGCTCTCGCCACCACGACCTCGCCGGACTCCAGCGGCTGGCGCAGGGCTTGCAGGACCGAGACCTTGAACTCGGGGGCCTCGTCCAGGAACAGGACTCCGTGGTGGGCCTGCGAGATCGCCCCGGGCCGGATCAGCCCGCTGCCGCCGCCGACGATCGCCGTCATGGACGCGCTGTGGTGCGGGGCGACGAAGGGCGGCCGGCCCTCGGGGCCGACCGTGTCCGGCAGCGCACCCAGGATCGAGCGGACCGCGAGGACGTCGAGCGCCTGGTCTCGGCCGAGCGTCGGAAGGATCGACACCAGACGCTCGGCGAGCATGGTCTTGCCAGCTCCCGGCGGGCCCATGAGGAAGAGATGGTGGCCACCGGCAGCGGCCAGCTCGAGAGCCAGACGCGCCTCCGGCTGGCCCACGACGTCGGCGAGGTCCGCGGCCGCCGTGGTGGCCTTCGGGCGTGCGCCGCGGCCCTGCGGGAGCATGGCATCGGGCAGCCGGCCGCCGTCGTCGGCGCCTCGATAGTGCGCGACCAACGCACCGAGGTCGGGCAGGGCGTGCACCCGCACGCCCGGCACGAGCGAGGCCTCGGCGGCGTTCTCGATCGGCACGACGACGTCGGTCACTCCGGCGCCCGAGGCCGCGAGGACGCTGGGCAGCACGCCACGCACGGGGCGGATGGCGCCGTCGAGTCCCAGCTCCCCGAGGTGGACCACCCGCTCCGCGACCGTGCCGGGCACCGCGCCACAGGCCACGAGCACCGCCACCGCGATCGACACGTCGAAGCCGGAGCCGGCCTTGGGGATCGAGGCCGGCGAGAGGTTCACGGTGATCCTCCGTTGCGGCAGCGGCATCCCGCTGTTGGCCGTGGCCGCCTTGACCCGGTCGGTCGACTGCGCGCACGCGGTGTCGGGCAGGCCACTGACCGCAAAGTGCGGCAGGCCCTGCGCGAGGTCCGCCTCGACGCTGACGACCGCGCCCTCCAGCCCCGTGAGCGCAACCGAGCGGGTGAGGCCGAGGCTCATGCCCCGACTCCTCTCAGGTGCCGCAACGCTGCCGGCCCGGCGGCTGGGCGGAGGATGCCGACGACGTCGATGCGCACCGACGAGCAGCCGACCTCGTGGCTCGCCAGCCAGGCCGAGGCGAGTCGCCGCAGTCGCGCGGCCTTGCGCCAGGTGACGGCCTCGACCGGGTCTCCGAAGGTCGTGCTGCGCCGGGTCTTGACCTCGCAGACCACCAGGCAGTCGCCGTCGAGCGCGACGAGGTCGATCTCGCCGTGCTCACAGCGCCAGTTGCGCTCCAGGACCTGCATGCCCCGTGACGCGAGGAAGCGCGCCGCCAGCCCCTCGCCCCACACCCCGAGCACCTGTGTGTCGTTTCCCTGAGCCTGCTCGCCCATGCCGTGACCACCTCCGCGGACGAGGCTGCCGCGGGTCGTGCGGCCTGGTCAGTCGGAGGCCCAGCACTGTGGACGGCGTGGCGACGGTGCCGTCCCTTGTGGATGGCGGTCAGCCG
>NZ_DATBMI010000012.1:0-10162 GCF_036554925.1 Pedococcus sp. | reverse complement strand
AGCGGGATCCCCGCGGCATACCGTTGGTGCATCTCCGCGAGGGTGACCCCCGCGTCACGGGCGTCCACCTCGAGCTGGGGGGTGTCGGTGACGCCGGGCGCGAGGGCGTTGACGATGATCCCCTCCGGGGCGAGCTCGCGTCCGAGGGTCTTGACGAGGGAGACGAGTCCGGCCTTCGACGCGGCGTATGCCGTGGCGCCCGGCCAGCCGGTGATCCCCCACTCGCTGGCGACGACGACGATGCGCCCACTCCCCTTGGCACGCATGTGCGGAAGGACCGCCTGCACCAGGTGGAAGGTGCCACCGAGGTTGGTGTCGACGACCTTCCACCAGTCGTCCGGGTCGTGCTCCAGGAAGGGCGCCATGGTCATGTAGGCGTGGTTCGCGACGAGCACGTCGAGGCCTCCCGCGGCCTCCGCCACAGCCGAGACGAGCGAGCGCACCTGTCCTGGTTCGCTCACGTCGCCGGGCGCGGTGAGGCCGCCGATCTCATCGGCGAGGGCACGCAGGGAGTCCGAGTCGTGCAGGTCGTTCACCGCGACGACCGCGCCCTCGCGGGCCAACCGCCGAGCGTGAGCGGCGCCCATGCCCTGGGCCGCGCCGGTGACGAGGACGACCCGTCCCGCCAGGGGCCCCGGCGATGCCGGCTCGACGGCCACTCAGATCACCGCCCCTGCGTTGACGTTCAGGACCTCACCGACACAGAAGGTGCCCTCGTCGACGAGGAAGGCAACGCACAGGGCGACCTCCTCAGGGGTGACGAGCCGCCGAAGGGGCAGGGTGGCGAGGTACGCGGGGGCGCGCCACGGCGAGTCCGGCCCGATCAGCGGGGTGTCGGTCGGTCCCGGGGCGACGGCGTTGACTCTGACGCCCCGGGGAGCGACCTCCGCGGCGAGGCTGCGCACCAGGCCGAGGATCGCCCCCTTGGCGGCGGCGTAGTGCGCGTCCTCGGCGCCGCCGCCGACCGCCAGCTCGCTGGCAATGGCGACGAAGGAGCCGTCGCCCTCGCGGAGCATCGACGGAAGCGTGGCCCTGGCCAGGTTCGCCGTCCCGCCCAGGTGGACAGCCAGCATGCGCCGCCACTGGTCGGACGTGATGTCAGAGACCGGCAGCATCTCGTAGTAGCCCGCGACGTTGACCGCGGCTGCGACGGGACCCAGCCGGTCCTCGACCTCTCCGACGGCCGCGGCCATCGCGGCCGCGTCGGTGACGTCGACCTGCACACTGTGGTCGGCCGCGGCGGCCGGCTGCAGGTCGAGGCTGGCCACCGCCCAGCCGCGGGAGCCGAGCTCGGTCACGACAGCCGCTCCGATGCCGCTGGCACCTCCAGTGACCACTGCCGAGCGCTGGTGTCCCTGCCCACTCCTCTCCGTCACAGGGCACCCCGCGCGAGGTCCTCGCGCTCGTCCTCGGCCTCTTCGACGTCGATGAGGTGGGCATCGAGGATCCGCGAGCGGACCGACGCGAAGATGGCCGCGCCGATGACCCCGAGCACGCCCACCACGATCCACACCGACCAGTCGAGGAATCGGCTCTCGTAGACGGGGCGCGGCCAGGAGATGTTGAGGAACTCCAGCACGGCCCAGAGGGTGGCGACGGCCGTGACGGGCAGCGACAAGGCGCCGAGCGTGAAGGGGCCGGACTGCCACCTCCCGCGGAGCTGCACGACCAGCGCACCGACCAGGGGGAAGAGGAAGGCGAGGTAGAACCCGCCCGTCGTGAAGTTGACCATCAGCGTGTAGATGTTGCTGGCGACGTTGCTGAGCAGGAACAGCCCGGCGCCGATCACCGTGGTGACCAGGATGGCCGCGGTCGGGATGCGGGCACCCTTGCTCAGGTGGCCCAGCACGTGCGAGCCGGGGAGTCCGCCATCGCGGGCGTAGGACCAGATGACTCGCGAAGCCGACGTCTGCAGGGCGAGGAAGCTGGCGAGGAAGCCGATGACGAACAGCAGCTCAACCGGCTTGGCGATGCCAGAGCCGAGAGCGCTCGTGAGGGTCTCGTAGACCGGGTCGGCCACGTCGCCCGCGGCCACGGCGTCCAGGTCCGGGATGGCCAGGATGATCGCGAGGCTGGAGTACATCACCACGATGGCGATGAAGGTCAGGGAGAAAATCACCGACTTCGGCAGGTTCTTGCGCGGCTCGTGCACCTCCTCGGCGATGGCGCCGGCGCTCTCGAAGCCGACGAACGACCACCCGATGAAGGCCACGGCGACCAGGAAGGGACCGGACAGCGACAGGTACCCGGTCGCGGCGTCTCCTCCGCCCTGGGTCAGGACGCTGAGCGAGTTCTCGCGGTGGAAGAGCAGCAGCCAGGTGCCCAGGCCGAGGGAGCCGACCACCTCGGCGATGATGCTGGCGCTCATGAAGATCTTGAGCGCCTGGCGGCCGGCGAGGTTGACGGCAGTGCCCAACAGCAGGATGACCAGCGCGATGGAGGCCCGCTGCGTGCCGCTGGGAGCCTCGACACCGGCGATGTTCGCGACGAAGCCGGCCGCTCCGAGCGCGACGGTCGCCATGGCGATGACGAGGGTCCACATGTAGGCCCAGCCAGCGAACCAGCCATAGCCGGTGCCCACCAGCCGTCGCGACCACTGGTAGATCGAGCCCTCGATGGGCCAGCGGGACACCAACATCGCGAACACGAAGGCCACGAGCAGCTGGCCGGCAAAGACCAGGAGGAAGCCCCACCAGAAGCTCGGACCCGCGGCGGTCAGGGCCAGGCCGAAGATGCCGTAGAGCGCGACGATGGGCGAGATGAAGGCGAACGCGAAGGCGAACGACGACCACAGGGTGAACTCTCGCCGCAGCACATGGCCCTCTGTGATGTGAACAGGTCCTTGGGACATCGTTGTCTCCTCACGCCTTCTTGTTGACTCCACCATCGTCACCGCGTGGGCCGGACGCAAGAGTGTGGGAGAGAGACGCTAGAGGGGCACTGTCGGAGGGGTCAGGGATTGGATGTTTCTACAACGAGCCGCGCCTCCAGACAGATGCAGCGAAGTAGGCTGCCGGCATGGCGAGGAGCACCGGCGGCAGCGCCGATGGCTGATGCAGCAGCAGGCCCGACGTCTGCCGGGAGCGGGCCGACGGTGCGCGAGCTGCTGGCCGTCGGCTCCCTGCGGCTGCGCGGCCACACCGTGCCCGAGGCGGCTCTGGACCGGACGGTCAGGTGGGCGCACAGCACCGAGCTGCCCGACCCCTCCCCCTACCTGCGGGGAGGTGAGCTGGTCTGCACGGTCGGCACCACGCTCACGGATGTCGAGCACTGTGCCCGCTTCGTCGACGCCGTGGCGGCCGCGGGAGCGGTGGGCATCTGCTTCGGCATCGGCGACGTCCACGACGACGTGCCACTGGCCCTCGTCGAGGGGTGCCGGGAGGCAGGGCTCCCGCTGCTCATCGCGCCCCTCGGCGCACCATTCAGCGCTGTCGGCGAGTACCTCGCCAGCCGTCAGGTGGAGACGGAGACCGCACACCTGCGGGCCCGCGACGCGCTCATGCCGCGCCTGTTGGCCCGGCTGCGCGGGCACGCGCCCGTCGTCGACCTCCTCCAGGAGGCAACCCGGTACCTCGGAGGGCGCCTCGAGCTGCGCCTCGACGACCAGATCGTGGCCGTCGCGGGAGCGGAGCCCACCACAGATGACCTCTCGACGGACCTGTTGACGACGTCGGCCAGGGTGGCCAGCGGCGAGCTTGTGTGGACCGGCCTGCACGAGCGCCCCGACGCAGCGCTGGTCGAACAGCTGTCGCACGTCGTCGAGGTGGCCCTCGGCGAGCGCGATGTCGAGGCGGCCCTGGAACGGGAACGCATCGGCCAGCTCCTCCTTCTCGTGCAGGAGCGGCTGCTCAACCCGACGGCGCTCGCGCCGTTTCTCGAACCGGCGGGGCTGGGCTCCGCCGAGCTCGTGGTCTCGTGCTGGCCGGGCGGGGCCGCGGGCCTGCTGGCCCGGCGCCTGGGGCCGGCGCTGGTCGGTGAGGCTCCCGGCATCAGCCTCGTCGTGACACGAGGGAGCGACCTCGTGACCGCCGCCGCGGCGGAGCTGGGCCTCGCCTGCGGCTACGGCAGTCCGGTCCCGCTGGGCCAGCTGTCGCAGGGCGTGTCCCAAGCCCGGGCGGCGCTCGAGCTGGCCTCCAGCCAGCGCCGCGTTGTCGGACCCGGGGGCCTGCTGAGTCTGGAGGGCTTGTTGGAGCAGCAGCCGGCCGCCCGGCTCGAGCCGTTCGTCGACCAGCTGGTGGGCCCCCTGCTGGCCTCGGACGCCGGCCGCGGAACCGAGCACATCTCCACCCTGCGCTCCTTCCTCGCCAACAACGGCTCACTCCAGGCCACCGCCCGCGAGCAGTACCTTCACGTCAACACCGTCCGTCACCGCCTCGCTCGGGTCAGGGACCTGACCGGGCGTGATCCGCTCGTGTTCGCCGACCGGGTGGCCCTGGCTATCGCCCTGTGGGCCTACGACAGGCGTGGCCCCGCCTGACCCGGCCGCGGGGCGGTTCCTGTTGCCACGAGCCCGAGCAGCCCGCACTCCGCACCGAAGTCGCGGCCGAGGGGGGCCGCACCCGGCACCCACGCGGCATACGGTGGATCGCATGGCGAACCGACTCGCGAGGTCCACCTCCCCGTACCTCCTGCAGCACCAGGACAACCCTGTCGACTGGCAGGAGTGGGGCCCCGAGGCGTTCGAGGAGGCACGCCGGCGCGGCGTGCCCGTCCTGCTCTCGGTGGGGTATGCCGCGTGCCACTGGTGCCATGTCATGGCGCACGAGTCGTTCGAGGACGAGGGCGTGGCCGAGGTCGTCAACGCCGGCTTCGTGGCCGTGAAGGTCGACCGCGAGGAGCGGCCCGACATCGACGCCGTCTACATGACCGCGACGACCGCGCTCACCGGTCAGGGCGGGTGGCCGATGACGTGCTTCCTGACGCCGGGGGGCGAGCCGTTCTACGCCGGCACGTACTACCCGCGCGAGCACTTCCTGCAGCTGCTTCGGGCGGTGGGCGAGGCGTGGTCCGAGCAGCGCGCCGAGGTCGAGCGCGCCGGCGCCTCGGTCGTGGCCCGGCTGAACGACTACTCGGGCCCGGTCCCGCCGCACCCCATCGACGAGGGAGTCCTGGAGAAGGCCGTGGCGCGGCTGCTCGGCCAGTTCGACGAGGATCGGGGTGGATTCGGGGGCGCGCCCAAGTTCCCGCCGTCGATGGTGCTGGAGTTCCTGCTGCGCCACCACGGCCGCACCGGCTCGAGAGACGCCCTGCTCATGGCGGAGCGGACGTGCGAGGCGATGGCCCGGGGCGGGATGTACGACCAGCTCGGCGGCGGCTTCGCGCGGTACTCCGTCGACGCCGACTGGGTGGTCCCGCACTTCGAGAAGATGCTCTACGACAACGCCCAGCTGCTGCGGGTGTACACCCACCTCCACCGGGCCACCGGCTCACCCCTGGCCCGCCGGGTCGCCCTGGAGACGGCCGGCTTCCTGCGACGTGACCTGGGCACCCGGGAGGGGGCGTTCGCCTCGGCCCTCGACGCCGACACCGACGGGGTCGAGGGGCTGACCTACGCCTGGACGCCCGCCCAGCTCGTCGAGGTGCTGGGCGAGGACGACGGTGCCCGCGCCGCCGCCCTGCTGGAGGTCACGGAGCGGGGCACCTTCGAGCACGGCACGTCCACCCTGCAGCTGCGCCGCGATCCCGACGACCCCAGGTGGTGGGCATCGGTGCGCGAGCGACTGCTCCGGGCGCGGGCCGATCGCCCCCAGCCGGCCCGCGACGACAAGGTCGTGACCTCCTGGAACGGCCTGGCCATCGCGGGTCTGAGCGATGCGGGCGTGCTGCTCGGGAAACCGGAGCTGGTGGAGGCGGCCGCAGCCTGCGCCGAGGTCCTCCTGGACGGGCACCTCGTGGACGGCCGGCTGCGGCGTGCCTCGCGCAACGGCGTCGTGGGCTCCGCTGCGGGGGTCCTCGACGACTACGGAAACCTCGCCGAAGGGCTGCTCGCCCTCCACCAGGCGACGTCCGCGCCGAGGTGGCTGGAGGCGGCGGGACGGTTGCTCGACGTGGCACGGGAGCGGTTCGCGGCCGACGGTGGCGGCTTCCACGACACCGCCGACGACGCTGAGCGGCTCGTGACCCGGCCGAGGGGCACGGGCGACAACGCCGAGCCGTCCGGGCAGTCGGCGCTGGCGGGCGCCCTGCTGACGTACGCCGCCCTCACCGGCAGCGCCGAGCACCGGCGGGCGGCGGAGGGCGCGCTGTCGGCATCGGGGCTCGTGGCCGCCCGCGACCCGCGCTTCGCGGGCTGGTCCCTCGCCGTCGCGGAGGCAGCTGCCGCCGGACCTCTGCAGGTGGCCATCACCCACGCGGAGGGCCAGGAGGCACAGGCCGCCCCGCTGCGGGAGGCAGCGGTGCAGTCAGGCTCCCCGGGGCTCGTCCTCGCCCACGGCGTCCCGGACGCGCCCGGCACACCCCTGCTGGCGGGACGCCCGCTGGTGGACGGCAGGCCGACGGCATACGTGTGCCGCGGTTTCGTCTGCGATGCGCCGGTGACCGACGTGGCGGCGCTGCGAGCGCAGCTGCGACGCTAGGAGCCTGGCTCAGGCCGCGACGAGGTCGGCGATGTCGCCGCGTGACCACTCCGGCGCGACGCCGGGGCAGCCCAGAAGGTAGTCGACGAGCTCCTCGTCGGTGTGCTCGTGGGTCTCCCGCAGGCCGCGGGCGATCATCGCGAGGTATGCCTCCGACGGCGCACTGGCAGGGACCTCGGTGGGCTCGGGGCTCGTGAAGGTCAGCACGGGGTGGCCCTGGAGCTCACCGACGAGGTGCAGCGCCTCGTAGCGCCCGGTGCCGACGGAGTGCTGGCGCTCGTCGAGGACGGTGCTGAGGTCGAGGTCCTGGCCGGGCTCGCGATGCATCTCCTGGGCCGCGACGTCGGCGAACTGGCTCTCGTTGATGAGGTAGGCGCGGCCGAGGGCGACCTGGTCGGTCGCGTCGGCGTCGTAGAAGGCGATGCCGCCCCCCCACGTCGGGGAGTGCCAGCCGAAGAAGACGCTGCCGGGGAGGAGGAACGGGGTGTCCGCGACGGGAAGCGTGCGGTCACGCGCGCCCGGGTAGGTGCGGGCAGCCCCCTCGGGACGGCCGCCGCGCAGATAGCACAGGAAACGGTCGCGCGAGAGGTTCGAGCCGTAGCTCGCATACCAGAGTTGCATTCGGTCAACTGTGCCACGAGGCGGTGCGATCGTTCCAATCCGTCCTATATCACGAGACGAAGGTCACGCGGAAGGGCCCTCGGCCGGCAAGGTCACGTCACGCGACCGCTGCAGGACGAGGCATCGGCGGCTGCGCGAGGCCCATGTGGCCTCCGTGAGCCCGGCCTCCGTGAGCCCGGCCTCCATGAGCCCGGTCTCCGTGAGCCCTGCGTCCGTGAGCGTGGAACGGCTCGTGACCGGCCCGCCGCGTGCGCCCCGGGCAGCGCTCAGGCAGTGGCGCTGACGACCCTGCCGTCCACGAGCACCAGGTCGGCGCCCGTCGAGGTGGGCCGGACCCGGCGGGCGTTGGCCTCGTCCGAAGAGTGCACCCAGTCGTGCGCGTCGTCGGGAGGTCGCCCGGCCGAGATGTGGCGCGCCACCAGGCGCTCCCGGCGCAGGTGGTCGTCGAGGGCGCAGAACCACACCTCGTCGAGCAGCGGCCGGACCCGCGACCAGTCCCCCTCGTCGAGGAGGAGGTAGTTGCCCTCCGTCAGCACCACGTCGGCGCCAGCGGGCACCGTGACGGCGCCCGGCACCGGCTCCCCCGCCGCGTGGTCGAACGCGGGTGCGGCGACGGGCTCGCGGGCTGGGCCGCGCAGCTGCGCGAGCAGCGCGGCATACGCGGCGGCGTCGAAGGTGTCGGGCGCGCCCTTGCGGTCGCGGCGGCCCAGCCGGTCCAGCTCGGCGTTGGTGAGGTGGAAGCCGTCCATGGGCACGTGCGCCACCCGGCCGGCCAGGTCGGGCCGGGCCGCCGCGGCGCGGAGCAGGTCCTCGACCAGGGTGGTCTTGCCGGCGCCCGGCGGGCCGGCGACGCCGACGACGACGCGGCGCCCGCGCGGCCTGGCCAGGGCGGCGAGGCGGTCGAGCAGCAGCCCGGTGTCGGCCCCCACGGTCAGCTCCAGACGCCCAGGACGGAGCCGCCGATGCGGATGATGAACGCGACCAGCACGAGGATGAAGACCACCCGCACGAACGCGCTGCCCTTCGCCACGGCGGTGCGGGCACCCGTGTAGCCGCCGGCGAGGTTCATCACGGCCATCACCGCGCCGACCTTCCACATGACGTGGCCGCCGGGGATGAACACGACCAGCGCGCCGAGGTTGGTGGCGAAGTTGGCGATCTTGGCCTTGGCGCTCGCCTCGAGGAAGGCGTACCCCATCAACCCGACGAGCGCGAAGACCATGAAGGACCCCGTGCCCGGCCCGAGGGCGCCGTCGTAGACACCGATGCAGAAGCCGGTGAGCATCGCGACGACGGTGTGCTTGTGGCCGTCGAAGCGCAGCGCCGTCTCGTGGCCCATCGAAGGACGCGCGACGGTGTAGGCACCGACCACGACGAGCATGACGAGGATGATCGGGTTGAACGCGCTCTTGGGGATGTGCAGCCCGATCAGCGCCCCACCCAGCGCACCGAGGAAGGCCACGCCCGCCATCGGCAGCGCGGTCCGCAGGTCGGGGCGCACCCGTCGCACGTAGGTCAGCGAGCTGGTCGCCGTGCCGAAGATCGAGCCGAACTTGTTGGTCGCCAACAGCTGCGCCGGGGTGGCCGCGGGGAAGCCGAGGAGCAGCGCCGGCAGCTGGATGAGGCCCCCACCGCCGACCACCGCGTCGACCCAGCCGGCCGCGAAGGCCGCCAGTGCCATCAGGAGCAGGATGCCCAGCTCGGGGTCGGCCACCCCGTCACCCGCCCGCGGCGAGCCAGGAGTCGACGATGTCGAGGATGTCGAGCAGCTCGTGGGCCTTGGCGTCCGGGGTGGCCTCGACCGACACCTGCTGGTCCACCGGGATGTCGGAGTGGGGTATCCAGATGGCGCGCATGCCGACCTGCTGGGGACCGTGGACGTCCTCGAACAACCGGTCGCCGACGTAGACCGAGCGCTCCGGCGCGGAGCCGACGGCGTCGCACGCGGCGCGGAACGCGTCGGGGTGCGGCTTCACGACGTGGATCTCCGAGGAGTAGACGTCGCCGTCGAGCAGGTCGAGGACGCCGTCGCGCTGGAATACCTCGCGGTGGTAGGCCCGGGTCCAGATCGTGTTGGAGAGCACCCCGACCCGGACGCCGCGCTCGCGCAGCCCCGCCCACAGCGGCCGCACCTGAGGGTCGGTGTGGGTGTGGGGCTCCCAGAACCGACGGTAGGCCGCCAGTGCGAGGTGGTGCCGGTCGTGCTCGGGGTCGACCCCCGCCTCCTCGAGGATGGCCGCGATCGACGCGCTCTCGTGCGTGTGCCGTCCGCGCCTCCAGGCCCGCTCCTCGGCCTCATGGATCCGCACCGCGAGGGAGTCGGCCTCGGCCAGGTCCTCCGCCGGCATGTCGGCCGCCTCGACCGGGAGACCGTGCACCTCGCGGGCGAAGACGCGCCACTGCTGGGGCAGGTCGACCTCGTGCCATGGCGTCAGCGTGCCTCCCCAGTCGAAGATCACCGCCTCGACAGCCGGGCTTCCGGAGTGGCTCACCCGCCCGCCCCACGCACCGTCGCGACAACCGCCTCCACGACGGAGTCCACGGCGTACTCGGTGCGCTGGCCGGTGCGGCGGTCCTTGACCTCGACCTTGCCGTCGGCGAGACCGCGGCCGACGACCACGATGGTGGGCACGCCGATGAGCTCGGAGTCCTTGAACTTCACGCCCGGGCTGACGCCCTTGCGGTCGTCGTAGATGACCTCGAGCCCCTCGCCCTCCAGCTCGCGGGCGATCTCGGCGGCCCTCATGAAGACCTCGTCGTCCTTGCCGGTGGCCACGAGGTGGACGTCGGCGGGGCTGATCTCGCGGGGCCAGACCAGGCCGAGTTCGTCGTGGTTGCCCTCGGCGACGGCCGCGACCGCGCGGGAGACCCCGACACCGTAGGAGCCCATGGTCACGGTGACGAGCTTGCCGTTCTGGTCGAGCACCTTGAGGTCGAGCGCCTCGGCGTACTTCCTGCCCAGCTGG
>NZ_DATBMI010000186.1:0-13885 GCF_036554925.1 Pedococcus sp. | reverse complement strand
CGGCCTCCTTGCGCAACGCGCGCGCGGCGTCGCCCAGCGGGTTGGGCAGGTCGTGCTCGCGGTGGGCGGCCTTCGGCTCCGGGTCGCCGTGCACAGGGATCGCCTGCGCCTGGGCGGGCGCCATGCTGAGCGCGACGGCTGCCACCGCCACGCCCGACAGGACGTTGATGTGACGTCTCTTCACAGATCCTCCAGTGGTGTTCGTGGCCACACTTGGCACACACGTGGCGATGCAAGCACGAGATCGCGGCCACGCGACCGCTAGCGGCGTAACGACTTGTTAAAAAGTCACCCCGCCCGTCGGCCGCGCCGGCGCGGCCGGCGATCGCCGCACGCGCCGGGAGGGTCGCCCCACTGTCGGCCGAGGCGGCACTCGCGCCCGTCGGTAGGGTTGCCGCATGGCGCAACTCCGACTCGCCCTCGCCCAGGTCAACGCCACCGTCGGGGACCTCGGCGGCAACGCGGAGGTGGTCCGGCTGTGGGCGGCCAAGGCCGCCGAGGCCGGCGCCCACCTCGTCGCCTTCCCCGAGATGGTCCTCACCGGCTACCCGGTCGAGGACCTCGCCCTGCGGACGTCCTTCGTCGACGCCTCGCGGGAGGCCCTCGAGGGGCTGGCCCGCGACCTGCAGACCGACGGGGTCGGCGAGCTCCCGGTCGTCGTCGGTTACCTCGACCGCGCCCCCGCGGGCAGCCGCGACGCCGACCCCACTCGCGAGCTCCCCCAGAACTGCGCGGCGGTCCTGCACCGTGGCGTCGTGGTCGCCCGCTACGCCAAGCACCACCTGCCGACCTACGGCGTCTTCGACGAGGCGCGGGTCTTCACCCCCGGCCACGACCTCGCCGTCGTGCGGGTGCGCGGGGTCGACGTCGCGCTGGCCATCTGCGAGGACATCTGGCAGGAGGGCGGTCCGGTCGCCATGGCGCGCGAGGCCGGCGCCGAGCTGCTCCTCGTCCTCAACGGCTCGCCCTACGAGCGCGACAAGGACGACACCAGGCTCGCGCTGGCCGCCCGCCGCGCGGGGCAGGCACAGTGCGCCCTGGCCTACCTCAACCTCGTGGGCGGCCAGGACGAGCTGGTCTTCGACGGCGACTCGATCGTGGTCGACGCCGACGGCTCCGTGCTCGCGCGCGGTCCGCAGTTCGCCGAGGACCTCCTGGTCGTCGACCTCGACCTCGCCGAGTCGACGTTCGACCCCGCCGACGTGACCGAGGGCGTCGTCTTCACCGCCGTGACCGAGGAGCCCGCCCCCTCGTATGCCGCGCGGGCGGCACCGGAGGCACCGCGCCTCGACCCGGTGGGCGAGGTCTACCAGGCGGTCGTCCTCGGGCTGCGCGACTACGTCCGCAAGAACGGCATGTCCTCGGTGGTCCTCGGGCTGTCAGGCGGGATCGACTCCGCGCTCGTGGCCGCCCTCGCGTGCGACGCCGTGGGCGCGTCGAACGTCGTCGGGGTCTCGATGCCGAGCGAGTACTCCTCCGAGCACTCCAAGGACGACGCCGCCGACCTCGCGAAGCGGACCGGGCTGGACTACCGCGTCCAGCCGATCAAGCCGATGGTCGAGGCGTTCCTCACCCACCTGGGGCTCACCGGCGTCGCGGAGGAGAACCTCCAGGCCCGGTGCCGCGGCGTCATCCTCATGGGCCTGTCCAACCAGGAGGGGCACCTCACCCTCGCCACCGGCAACAAGTCCGAGCTGGCGACCGGCTACTCCACGATCTACGGAGACAGCGTCGGGGGCTACGCACCGCTCAAGGACGTCCCGAAGACGCTCGTGTGGGAGCTGGCCACCTGGCGCAACGCCGAGGCCGAGCGCGCGGGCGAGACACCGCCGATCCCCCCGAGCTCCATCACCAAGCCCCCGTCGGCAGAGCTGCGCCCCGGCCAGGTCGACCAGGACTCCCTGCCGCCCTACGACGTCCTCGACGCGATCCTCGAGCTCTACGTCTCCGGGGCCCAGGGCCGGGCCCAGCTCGTCGCCGCCGGCTTCGAGGAGGCCGTCGTCGACAAGGTCGTCTCGCTCGTCGACCGCGCCGAGTGGAAGCGTCGCCAGTTCGCGCCGGGCCCGAAGATCTCGGCGCTGGCGTTCGGCCGCGACCGACGGCTGCCGATCACCAGCCGGTGGCGCGAGCAGGACTCCTGACCTCGTCCGGGCGCGCCACCCTAGGATCACCGGGTATGAGCGACTCCCCCACCTCCGGCGAGATGCAGGCACCCTACGGCTCGGGCCCCCAGGCGGCCTCGGGCCCAGCGCCCGTGCGCCGCGTGCGCATCCCTCACCTGCAGGCCATGAAGGAGCGCGGGGAGCGGTGGGCGATGCTCACCGCCTACGACCAGTACGCCGCCGAGATCTTCGACGAGGCCGGCATCCCGGTGCTGCTCGTGGGCGACTCGGCCGGCAACAACGTCTACGGCTTCGAGACCACCGTCCCGGTCACCGTGGAGCACCTCCTGCCGCTGGTGAAGGCGGTCTCGTCCTCCGCCCGGCGGGCGATGGTGGTGGCGGACCTGCCGTTCGGGTCCTACCAGGCCAGCCCCGAGCAGGCGCTCGGCACCGCCACCCGCTTCATGAAGGAGGGCCTCGCCCACGCCGTGAAGCTCGAGGGGGGCAAGGCGATGGTCCCCGAGATCGAGCTGCTCGTCCGGGCCGGGATCCCGGTCATGGGGCACATCGGCTTCACCCCGCAGAGCGAGCACGTCCTCGGCGGGTACAAGGTGCAGGGCCGGGGCGACGCCGCGGACAAGCTGGTCGACGATGCCGTCGCGCTCGAGCAGGCCGGGTGCTTCGCGGTGGTCATGGAGATGGTGCCGGCGCCCCTCGCAGCCCGCGTGACGGAGGTGCTGTCGATCCCCACCATCGGCATCGGCGCCGGGCCCGAGTGCGATGCGCAGGTCCTGGTGTGGTCCGACATGGCCGGCCTGCGCGGTGGCAGGTCTCCCCGCTTCGTCAAGAAGTACGCCGACCTCCGGGGCACGCTCGGCGCAGCGGCCCGTGCGTATGCCGCCGACGTCGCGGCGGGCACGTTCCCCGCGGCGGAGCACTCCTTCGAGGAGTAGCCGCCGGTCAGTCGACGGTGCCGCAGCGGCGCAGGGCCAGGAGGGCGTACACCCGGGCGCACCGCTCGAGGTCGGCGACCTCGACCTGCTCGTCCGAGGCGTGCGCGTGCCGCACGTCGCCAGGGCCGTACTGCAGCGTCGGGATGCCGGCTGCCGCGTAGTGCCGCAGGTCCGAGCCGTACGGGCCACCCAGCACCTCCGGCGGGGAACCCACCGTGCGTGTCACGCACTCCGCCACGTCCCGGAGCAGCGGGTCCCCCGTGGGCAGGGCGGCCGGGGCGAAGGCGCCGCCCGGCCAGCTGACGGCCACCGGGTGCTCCCGCAGCCAGGGGTGCTGCTCCCCCGCCAGGGCCACTGCCTGCTCGAAGGCCGTCCGGGCGTCGTCGAGCGACTCCCCCAGCCGGACGCCGTACCGGCCCTCGGCGACCAGCCGGTCAGGCACCGTGCTGGCCCAGTCGCCCGCACGCACGATCCCGACCGAGAGCGGCCACGCCAGGTCCAGGTGCGAGAACAGCTCCGGCACCACCGCGTTGCGCTCGACCTCGAGCGCCCTGAGCGCCTGCTGGACGGGCAGGAGCAGGTCGATGGCGCTGACGCCGCGGGTCCGGGTGGAGCCATGCGTGGCCCGTCCCTCGATCTCGAGCCGGAAGGTCAGGGAGCCCGCGTTGGCCGGCACGACCGCCCCGGAGGTGGGCTCGGCGATGACGCAGGCCTGTGCGACGTGCCCCCGCCGCAGCGTGGCGAACGCCCCCAGCCCACCGTCCTCCTCACCGCTGACCGTGTGGACGGCGAGCGGCCGGGCCAGGCGCACCCCTGCCCGCCCCAGGGCGGCCACCGCACCCAGGACCGCGGCGAGGCCGCCCTTCATGTCGCACGCGCCGCGTCCGGAGGCCACCCCGCCCTCCACCCGGAGCCGGAACGGACCCGTTGCCGGCCACTGGGCGAGGTCCCCGGGCGGCACGACGTCCGTGTGCCCGCAGAGGGCCAGCGCCGGCACACCCGTGCGGTCCGCCGCGGCGGGTCCACCCAGGACGGCCACGCACCCGCGCGCCGCGGCCCGCTCCACCTCCATCCCGGGAAAGCCCTCGGCCGCCTGCTCGGCGGCGATGTCGATGTCCCACTCCTCCACCTCGAGGCCGAGGCTGCGGAGCCGGTCGGCGCACCAGAGCTGCGCCCGCGCCTCCGCCGGGGTGCCGCCGACCGACGGGATCGCCACGAGGTCGGCGAGGTCGGCCACGATCTCGTCGGCGTCGACGGCGTCGAGCACTCGCTGCTCGGTGGTGGTCAGCGTCTCCATGGCCCGAGGCTCTCATCCCGGGCGGGGCGGGGATAGCGTTGCGCGCATGACGGACCGCGCCCATGCCCTGACTCCCGACGGCACGCTCACGGTCGGGTATGCCGCGATGCTCGAGCAGTTCCACCCGCGCGAGGCGGTGGACCTCACCGCCTTCGCCGAGGAGCACGGCTTCTCCGGGTGCATGGCCGCAGACCACTTCCAGCCGTGGGTGCCGCAGCAGGGCCATGCGTCGTTCGTCTGGAACGTGCTCGCGGCGGTGGGCGAGCGCACCAGGGGCGACCTCGGTCCGGGCGTGACCTGCCCGTCGTTCCGCTTCCACCCCGCGATCGTGGCCCAGGCCGCGGCGACCCTGGAGGCGATGAACCCGGGTCGCTCCTGGCTCGGCCTGGGGACGGGCGAGGCGCTCAACGAGCACGTCGTCCCGGGCTACTGGCCCGAGGCCGGGGAGCGGTCCCGCCGGATGTGGGAGGCGGTCGAGCTCATCAACCAGCTCTTCGCCGCGTCGCTGAAGGGCAGGGACACCAAGTTCGCCGGAGAGTTCTTCAAGATGGAGACGACCCGGCTGTGGTCCATGCCCGAGGCCGCTCCGCCGGTGCTCGTCGCGACGGCTGGCCCGATCAACGCCCGGAAGACCGGGAAGCTCGCCGACGGCATGATCACCGTCGGGGCACCGCTGGAGAAGATCGAGGGCCTGTTCGGCAGGTTCGAGGAGGGGGCCCGCGAGGCCGGCAAGGACCCCTCCGCCATGCCGAGGATCCTCCAGCTGCACCTGTCCTGGGCCGAGACCGACGAGCAGGCCCTCCGGAACGCCATGACCGAGTGGCCCAACGGCGGGATGAAGTTCCCCAAGGCCGACATCCGCTCCCCGTTCGAGTTCGAGCAGATGGCCAAGCTGGTGCGCGCGGAGGACTTCGAGGGCCGGATGGTCATCTCCTCCGACCCCGACCTGCACCGGGCCGAGATCCAGCGCTTCGTCGACCTCGGCTTCGACCGCGTCTACCTCCACAACGTGGGGCGCAACCAGCGCGAGTGGATCGAGGTCTTCGGCCGCGACGTGCTGCCGAAGCTCACCCGCTGAACCGGGAGCGCCCGGCCGGGACGCGCATCTACGCTGTGCCCATGAGCGAGCAGGTGCCCCCGATCCCCGAGAGCGAGCCGCGCACGCTGTGGTCCGAGATCTCCGGTGGGATCGCTGCCGCGACGGCCTACCAACGGCGCTTCGACGAGCTCGCGGCCAAGGTCGACATCCACGGCGAGGCGGCGTTCGTGGAGTCCCTCGTGTCGCCCCCGGCCCGCATCCTCGACGCGGGTTGCGGCACCGGGCGCGTCGCCACCCAGCTCACCACGCTGGGCTACCACTGCGTGGGCGTCGACGTCGACGCCGACATGCTCGCGGTGGCCCAGGACCGTGACCCCGCCACGGTGTGGGTGCGGCAGGACCTCAGCCGTCTCCACCTGCGGACGCAGGCGTTCGACGTCGCCGTGCTGGCCGGGAACGTCGTCCCCCTGCTCGCTCCCGGAACCCTGGCCCAGACCATGGAGCGGGTCGCCGCCCACGTGCAGCCCGGCGGCCTGGTCGTCGCGGGCTTCGGCCTCGACGCGGCGCACCTGCCGCCGCGGATCCCGGTGACGGGACTGGACGCCTACGACCGGGCGTGCACGGTGGCTGGGCTGTCCTTCCTGCGCCGCTACCGCTCGTGGGCCAAGGAGACCTGGCGACCCGACGCCGGCTACGCCGTGAGCATCCACCGCCTCAACGACTGACCAGTCGTCGTCAGTCGTCGTCAGTCGTCCAGGTCGTCGTCCCAGGCGCGGTCCTCCTCGTCCCAGCGCGCCGTCTTCTCCCGGGCGATGTCGAGGGCACGCGAGGCCTCGTCCTCGGTGTCGTAGGGCCCCATCAGGTCGTCACCCGGCCCCTTGGTCTCGTCGGTCTCGACCTTCCCGGTGTCGACGTTGTACCAGTAAGCCACTCGAGCCCTCCATGTCGTGAGCCGTCCAAGTGCCTAGACTCCACCGTATGCCGTTGACGTACGCAAGTGTTGCGCCCGGGGAGATCTCGCCGCGCCGCCAGGTGCCCGCCTCCATCCCGCGCCCCGAGTACGTCGACCGCCCCGCCCCGGCCAAGCACGACGGCTCGGAGGTGAAGGACGCCGAGACGATCGAGAAGATGCGCATCGCGGCGCGGATCGCCGCCCAGGCGATGGAGGCAGCGGCCTCCGTGATCGCTCCCGGGGTCACGACCGACGAGATCGACCGCGTCGGCCACGAGTTCCTCCTGGACCACCACGCGTACCCCTCCACCCTGGGCTACCGCGGATTCCCGAAGTCGCTCTGCACCTCGGTCAACGAGGTCATCTGCCACGGCATCCCCGACAGCCGGCCGCTGGAGGACGGCGACATCGTCAACATCGACATCACCGCCTACATCGGCGGGGTCCACGGCGACACCGACGCCACGTACCTCTGCGGCGACGTCGACGAGGAGTCGCGGTTGCTCGTCGAGCGCACCCGCGAGGCGATGATGCGGGGGATCAAGGCAGCGCTGCCGGGCCGCGAGATCAACATCATCGGCCGCGTCATCGAGTCCTACGCCCGCCGGTTCGGCTACGGCGTCGTCCGCGACTTCACCGGCCACGGCATCGGCGCCGCCTTCCACTCCGGCCTGATCGTGCCCCACTACGACGCCGCTCCCGCCTACAGCACCATCATCGAGCCCGGCATGACCTTCACGATCGAGCCGATGCTCAACCTGGGCACCCACGAGTGGGAGATGTGGGACGACGACTGGACCGTCGTCACCAAGGACCGCCGCCGCTCCGCACAGTTCGAGCACACCATCCTCATCACCGAGAGCGGGAACGAGATCCTGACCCTGCCCTGAGCGGGCACCGCGGGGCGACGGAGCCCCGGAGAGGAGCACCCATGTCGGAGAGCGGCATCGCCCTGGGGATCGACGTCGGGGGAAGCGGCATCAAAGGGGCCCCGGTCGACCTCGACCGGGGCAACTTCGCGGCCGACAGGATCCGCATCGACACTCCTGACGGGGCCACCCCGGACGACGTCTGCAAGGTCATCGCCGACATCGTGGAGCGGTTCGACGGCGCCCACGGCCACGCGCCCATCGGTGTCACCATCCCCGGCGTCGTGACCCGCGGGACCGTGCGCTCCGCGGCGAACATCGACCCCGCCTGGATCGACTTCGACGTGGTCGCCCACCTGCACGAGCTGCTCGACCACCCCGTCGTCGCCGTCAACGACGCGGATGCCGCCGGAATCGGCGAGATGTACTACGGCGCGGCCAAGGGCCACGAGGGCCTGGTCATCCTGACGACGCTGGGCACCGGCATCGGGACGGCGCTGATCCACGACGGCGTGCTCATCCCCAACTCCGAGCTCGGTCACCTCGAGCTCGACGGCCACGACGCCGAGAGCCGGGCGGCCAATGCGGCACGCGAGGGCGAGGGGCTGTCCTGGGACGAGTGGGCCGGGCGCCTGCAGCGTTACTACAGCCACCTCGAGGCGCTGCTGTGGCCGGACCTCTTCGTCGTCGGCGGCGGCGTGTCGAAGAAGTCCGACCGCTACCTGCCCCTGCTCGACCTGCGGACCCCGATCGTGCCCGCCCAGCTCGAGAACCGCGCCGGGATCATCGGCGCCGCCCACCTCGCAGCCCAGCACCGCTGACGGGCGCTGAACGCCGTATGGCGAGCGGGAGTGCGCGTGGCCGCCCATGCGGCACCCCGCGGGGTCAGCGGATGCGGACGAGGTCCTGGAGCAGCTCGGGCCCGCGGCGCTCGAACAGCGCCGCACCCTGGCGCACGCCGACGACCACCACCACGGCCCCGATGGCCGGCCCGACGACGAGTGCGGCCCAGGCCGCCCATCCGTGCCCGAACCACGCGAGGGCTCCGAGCACGAGCGCGGGCAGCGACAGCACCAGGACCCCGAGGCCGACGGCGGCCTGCACCAGGAGGGTGACCCCTGCCCCGCCGGGTGGTGTCGCGAACGGGCTCTCGCCGGGCCCGGGCACGGGGTACTGCTTCACGGCGCTGGTGAGCGAGGCGAGGGCGAAACCGGAGAGCAGCAGCGCGATGCTGACGCCGAGCGAGGCCGGCAGCAGGTCCCACCGGCCACCGAGGGCGGCGCCGAGCACCGCGTAGGCGGGGACGCAGACGGCGCCGAGCACCATCGACGGGAACAGCCGGCCCACCCGGTCGCTGACCCCGTCCACCCCTGTGGCGACGTGCAGCCAGAAGGCCGTGGAGTCGTAGCCGACGTCGTTGTGCTGGCCCCACCCCAGCATGTACGCGGAGGCGAGCGGCATGGCGGCGAGGGCGAGCTCGGAGTCCCCGGCCAGTCCCGGCACGAGCAGTCCCGCCGGCATCAGGACCGTGATGAGGGCGGGGAAGTTCAGCCGCGGGTCACGGCGCCAGTAGATCGCCGACCGGGCGGCGACGGCGCCGAGTGCGGTGCCGGGAAGTCGGCCGAGGAGGCCGAGGCCCGCGTGGCCGCCGGTGTCGGGGTCCGCGCTGGCGCCACGGGGGTTGCGCACCGCCGCCGCGAGCTGGCGCTGCCACGCCGAAAGGAGCGCGCCGGCGAGGACCACGGCGAGGGCCAGCCGGGCGAGCCCGGCGACCCAGTCGCCCGCGACGAGGTCGGCCGGGGCGGCCCAGGCCCAGCCCAGCGGCGACCAGCCGACGGCGGTGGCCACCGCGCCGAGACTTCCCGCAGCGATGTCGGCGCCGCTGGCGACGCTCACCAGGGGGCCGAAGCCGAGGAGCGCGACGAAGCCCGCGACGGCGAGCACGTCCCGACCGCGGCGTGTGCTCAGGACCGAGGCCGCCGCCGCCGTGATGATCCGGCTCAGCAGGACACAGGTCGCGATCCCTGCGACCCCGCCGACGGCGGCGCCGAGCACGCCCAGCACGCTGTGCGACCAGGTCACGAGGGTGGCCGCGACCAGCAGGACGGTCGCGGCACCCGGGAGCCCGATCAGTCCGGCCATCGCCAGCCCAGCGGCCAGCTGCCGCTCGGGCACGGCGAACGTCGCGAAGCGCACCGGGTCGAGGGTGGGGTCCGTGCCGAACACCAGCACCGGCACGAGCGCCCAGGCGGCGATGAGCACGGCACCCAGGAGGGTCGTCGCTGCGCGGGTCAGCTCGAGGTCCGGCTGGAACCGGAGAGTGACCAGGCCGGCGATCCCCAGCACCAGCAGCCCCCCGCCGTAGAGGAGGCCGAGGGCGATGCCGATCAGGGCCGCGGGGCTGCGGCGCAGGCCGTTGCGCAGCAGCTGCAGCTTCAGCTGGACGAGGTGTGCAGCCACGCCAGCCCCTCCACGTCGGTCGAACCGCCCACGAGGTCCACGAAGCGGTCCTCCAGGCTCAGGCCCCCGCGCACGTCGTCGAGGGAGCCGCTGGCCCGCACCGCGCCGCCCGCGATGATCGCGACGTCGGTGCAGATGCGCTCCACGAGGTCCATCACGTGGCTGGAGAGCACGACGGTGCCACCGCCCTCGACATAGCGGGACAGGATGCCTCGGATGGTCCGGGCGGAGACCGGGTCCACGGCCTCGAACGGCTCGTCGAGGACGACGACCCGTGGTCCGTGCACCAGGGCGCAGGCGAGCGTCACCTTCTTCGTCATGCCAGCCGAGTAGTCCACGACGAGCTTCTCCCCCGCCTCCGTGAGGCCGAGCGCGGCGAGCAGCTCCTCCGCACGGCCCACTGCCTCGCCGCGGTCCATGCCACGCAGCAGGCCGGCATACGTCACGAGCTGCAGCCCGGTGAGCCGGTCGAAGAGGCGCAGCCCGTCGGGGAGGATCCCGATCCGGGCCTTGGCTGCCGTGGGGTCCGACCACACGTCCACGCCGAGCACCTCCACCGTCCCGGCATCCGGCCGGAGCAGGCCGGTCGCCATCGACAGCGTGGTGGTCTTCCCGGCGCCGTTGGGTCCGACGAGGCCGTAGAACGACCCTCGCGGGACGTCGAGGTCGATGCCGGCGACCGCGAGGGTCTCGCCGAATCTCTTGGCCAGCCCACGGATTCGAAGGGCCGGCTCGTTGGTGTGGAGTCCCCCGCTCATGGGCTGGACGCTAACACCCGGGGAGGCCGGTGTGCGGCGGCCCGGCCCGAAGGACGCCGCTTGTCTCGTGGGACTAGGCCCGGAACTCCTGCGGCTCCCCGCTCCCGAGGTCGCGGATGCACGTGTCCGCCCCTCCGAGGCTGTCGGCCTGGGTGAGGTAGAGCTTGCGTCCCCGCTCGCTGAGCAGGGCGTCGTGGATCGGCACGGCATACGGGGCGTTGAACCGCCGCAGGAAGGCGGTCATCTCACGGCTGCGCATCCACGGCGCGTTGAGCGGGAACGCCAGCACGTCCACCTCGCCCGGCTCGGCGTCGAGGGCGTCGCCGGGGTGGAACAGCGTGGGCTCGCCGGCGGCGCTGATCCGGACCCCGGTGTTGGGGATCCGCTGGATGTCGTCGTGGATCAGGGCGTGGTCGGCACCCGCGGCGGCCAGGCGGGCTCCGCCGATGGCGACCTCGTCCCCCTCCTCGAAGGCCTCGGCGTCGATGCCCTTCTCGCGCAGCAGGCGGGTCGTGCCGGGGTCGGCCAGCAGCTCGACCCCGGGGTTGGCGCGCAGCAGCTCCGGCAGCCTCTCCCGGTCGAGGTGGTCGGGGTGCTGGTGCGTCACGAGCACCGCGTCCAGGTCGCGCTGGTCGACCGCGCGCGGAGACCACATGCCCGGGTCGACCAGCAGGCGGGTGTCGGCGATCTCGACCAGGAGGCAGGCGTGTCCGAGGTGGGTGAGTCGCATGGCGACACCGTATGCCGCCCGGGCCTGCCGCCGCAGGGGCAGGAGGCCTAGGGTGTGGGCGTGGCTGAGCGACTTGCGCGGCGCCTCGGGCTCGGCAACGCCGTCGCGGTCGGTCTGGGATCGATGGTGGGGGCGGGCGTCTTCGTCGCCTTCGCGCCCGCAGCCCAGTCCGCGGGCTCGCTGCTGTGGCTGGCCCTCCTCCTGGCCGCCGCGGTCGCCTACTGCAACGCCTCGTCGTCGGCGCGGCTCGCGGCCCGATACCCCGAGTCTGGCGGCACCTACGTCTACGGGCGCGAGCGGCTCGGGCCGTTCTGGGGCTACCTCGCGGGCTGGGCCTTCGTCGCCGGCAAGCTCGCCAGCTGTGCGGCGATGGCCCTCACGGTGGGCGCCTACCTCTGGCCGGCTGCCATGCGGCCCGTCGCGGTCGCCACCGTCGCAGGAGTGACCGCCCTGAACTACGTCGGGGTCCACCGGAGCGCGGCCGCAGCCCGGGTCATCGTGTCCCTGGTGCTGGTCGTCCTCGGGGCCGTCGTGCTGGCCGCGTGGTCGGCCCCGGCCGCCGACGGGACGCTGACCGGGGACCCGCCGGGCTGGCCGGGTGTCCTGCAGGCGGCGGGCTTCCTCTTCTTCGCGTTCGCCGGGTACGCCCGCATCGCCACCCTCGGGGAGGAGGTGCGCGACCCGGCGCGCACCATCCCGCGGGCCATCGCGCTCGCGCTCACCCTGGCGGTGGCCGTCTACGCCGTTGTCGGCAGCGCCGTCGTCCACGCCCTGGGCCTCGACGAGCTGGCCTCGGCGACGGCCCCGCTCGTGGAGGCGGTGCGCGCCGGCGGTCAGGGCTGGCTCGTGCCCGCGGTCCGCTGCGGGGCCACCCTCGCCGCGGTCGGCTCCCTGCTCGCCCTCGTGCTCGGGGTCTCGCGCACCGTGCTGGCGATGGCTCGCGACGGCCACCTGCCGCGTGCCCTGGACCGCGTGCACCCAGTCCACCGCGTGCCGCACCGGGCGGAGCTGGCCGTGGGCGCGCTCGTCGCCGCCATGGTGACGGCCGGTGACCTGCGGCCGGCGATCGGCTTCTCCGCGGTCTGCGTGCTCGCCTACTACGCGATCGCCAACGCCAGCGCGTGGACCCTGGACCAGTCGCCGACCCGCCGGATCGTGCCGGCCGCGGGAGTCGTCGGCTGCGTGGCCGTCGGCGCGAGCCTGCCGGCCGGATCGGTCGTCGCCGGCGTGGCCGTGCTGGTGGCCGGTGCGGCCTCCTGGCTGGTGCGTCGACGCGCGGGCGCCGGGTCCCGCACCTAGTCCCTCCCCCGGGAGGGTGGGTCACCGTCGGCAGGCCGCCCGCACGCGCTGCTGCCCGCTCGCCACGCGTCAGAACCGCAGCAGCGCGCCGACCGGCGTATCCATCGCCGAGGCCTCGTGCACCTCGAGGACCCGGCCCCCGTGGCGCAGGGTCTCGACGACCGCTCGGTCGACATCCCCCTCGTCGGCCGCCCCGGGCGCCTCGCGGGGCAGCAGCAGGGTGTCCACCCTGCCCTCGCGGGCAGCGGCGGCCACCTCGCCGGGGTCGGCCAGGGTGAGCCCGGTCCCGGCGGCCGCGCGGTACCGGTCGAGCTCGAGCGTCTCCCGCTCGGCGAAGTGGCTCTCGACCAGGGACCAGCCGGCGTCGTGGAGCTCGGTGACCGGCCGGTGCTCCGGGTTGCCCTCGACGGCCTGCGGCCACACCAGCGGGTAGCGGCTCACCGCGCTGAAGATCGGGAGGTAGTAGGCGACGCAGGCGAGCACGAGGGGCTCGCGACGCGGGCCGAGGCGCGCCGTGAGCGGCCGGTCGACGGCGCGGAAGAACCGCTCGAGGGCCGCCTTGTCGTAGTCGGCCTCGTTGCCCTGCCCGTGGAACTGCGTGGTGCCCTGCCCGGTCGAGTGCGACTGGCCGTAGCGTGCCATCTCCTCCTGCGGGATGGCCTCTGCCATGGAGGACGGGATGTCGCCCAGCCTCAGCTCGCCGATGCTGTGGCGGGTGGCGTGGAACAGCCGCACCGAGTTCTGGGCCAGAGCCAGGAGGAACAGGCCACCGTCCGCGGACAGCAGCGGCACGAGTGGGCGGAGTCGGAAGGACTCCCCCACGACGACCTGCTCGGTGACCTCGATCGGCAGCCGGAACCGCGCGGCATACCCGGGGGCGGCGAACAGGGCCAGGCCGTCGGCCTGGTGCTGCCAGAACTCCGCGTCGTCCTCGAGGGCGTGCAGCGGCGCCAGCACCTCGGTCGCCACCGACTCCTCGACCCCGGCGCCCGCCAGGCCCGCCGCAGCCTCCTGGAGCCGGTGCCTGAGCCGGGTCGGGCCGACCACCGTGTCCGGCCCGACACGCGCGGACGGCAGCAGCACGGTCACACACGGTCCCGCTACCCGCGCCATCCGCTGGAGCTCCTCGGAGGACACCACGTCGATGTCACCGAGGACGGTCTCGCCGCCCGTTGACGTCCTGTCGACCATCTCGACCACCCGCTCTCCGCCTCTGCCCTCTCTGCCTCGGCCCGCTGCAGACCGATCGTTCCCATTCGACCTCTCCCTGCCGGTGGGGTGGAGGGCCCAACGACCCGAAGGACGGTCGCGTCGACCGGACCGGCGGACCGTGGGCCCGGGGCCCTCGGCAACGCTTCACACGCACGCCTCGCTGCCGGGCGGACGCCCCGCGGGGCGAAGGGGCCGGAAGGCTCTGCCCTGGCCA
>NZ_DATBMI010000178.1:0-3910 GCF_036554925.1 Pedococcus sp. | reverse complement strand
GGCTGTACCCGAAGTCGCTCGTCAAGGACGCGGTCCGTACCATTCTCGTGCCCAAGCCGATGACGGCCCGGGTGGGTGGCAAACCCCTGCGTGACACGGCAGTCTTGCAGTGGGCCAGCGACCTGATCCGCGCCGTGATGCTCGGAAGCGTGGGCGATGCCGCCCGCGTCGCCGCCCAACCGGCGCGGGTGCGCTAACCAGCATGGGCTGTACAGCAATCGAAAGGGATTGTCAGTGAAGGCACTTCGGACCCTGCGTGGCCCGCTCGCGGCGGCGGCGATGGCCGCGGCCCTGACCTTGGCCGGCTGCGCGACCGCCGACACGGCCGCGGTCGTCAACGGCCAGGTGGTCAGCGAGTCCGAGGCGCAGCAGGCGGCCCGTGAGATCAACGAGGCGTTCAAGCCCCAGACGCCCCTCGACACGCCGGGCGCGGTCAGCTCGCTGATCGCCGCGCCGATCATCAACGACGTCGCGCAGCAGGTCGGCAAGGCGGAGTCCGACTCGACGGCGCGCTCGGCGATGCCCGACCTGGCCGAGCCCGCCCAGGCGACGATCGACCTCGTGAAGGCCAACTTCGCCCTGCAGAAGATGTCCGACGCCGAGAAGCAGATGGTCGTCGACGGGCTCAAGAAGGCCGAGATCACCATCAACCCGCGCTACGGCTCGTTCGACCGCGACACCGGCTCCTTCGAGGCGCCGAGCCGCAACTGGATCAAGCTCTCCGACGAGGGCTGAGCCCTCGGTGGCCGGCCCAGGGGCAGCGCGTGCAGGGAGCCGGCTCGTCCTGCTGAGCGGCAGCCCGCGCATCGCGCCGGGCCTGCTCACCCGGGCGGCGTGGCAGGCGCTGGAGTCGGCGTCGGCCGTGCTCGCCCGGGACGCCGACGAGCCCCTCGCCGCCGCGGTCACCGAGTCGGGTGTGCCGGTGCGAGCCGTGGGCGGCGTCGGCCCGCCCGAGCTGGCGCGCAACCTGGTGAGCGAGGCGTCAGGCGCGGCGGAGGGCAGCGGGCCCCCCGTGGGGCCGGTGGTCTGGGTCGGGTCTGCCGACGGCGACCCCGGGCTGACCGACGCCATCGCCTCCGAGGTCTCACGCCTGCCGCAGCCCCCCGAGGTCGAGCTGCTGGTCGGCTCCTGGGACGTGCCCGGCTCGCGCGTGCTCGACCTCGTCGCGGTCATGGACCGGCTCCGTTCTCCGGGCGGTTGCCCGTGGGACGCCGAGCAGACCCACGAGTCGCTCGTGAAGTACCTCGTCGAGGAGGCCCACGAGGCCGCCGAGGCCATCCGCTCCGGCGACCGCGACCACATGGTGGAGGAGCTCGGCGACGTGCTGCTCCAGGTCGCCTTCCAGTCCCGGGTGGGGGAGGAGGACCCTGAGCGGCCGTTCGACATCGACGAGGTCGCGGGCGGGATCGTCGAGAAGCTGCTGCGCCGCCACCCCCACGTCTTCGCCGACGGCGACGCCACGACCCCCGAGGAGGTCGAGCGGGCGTGGGAGGTCATCAAGGCCGAGGAGAAGGCGCAGAAGGCCGCCACGGCAGGAGGGGAGCACTCCGGCGGTGAGGCCGGCCACGCGAGCCTGCTGCACGGCATACCGGCCTCCCTGCCCGCCCTCGTCGCGGCCGACAAGGTGGTGGCCCGCTGGGGGCGCACCGGACGGGGCGACCTCCCGGCCGGTGACGACCTGGGAGCGCGCCTGCTGGCGCTGGTCGCCGAGGCGCGCCGCGAGGGCCTCGACGCGGAGGGTGAGCTGCGCCGCGTCCTGCGCGAGCTGGACGCTCAGGACTGACAGACCGGCTGGAACGGGCGCTCCGGCAGGTAGGTGCGCCACTCCTGCTCGGTGAGGGAGCGGCCGGCCAGCCGGCAGGCTGCCTGCGTCCACGTACGAGGGTCGAGGTCCCATGTGCGCAGCGAGCCGTGCCAGCCGGCGAAGAGCAGCCGTTTGTTGTCCTTCGAGAAGGCCAGGCCTCCGTCCGCCTCGTCCACGGTTGCTGTCCCGAGGCGGTCACCCGTCCGCCCGTCCCAGTAGCTCAGGCGACCTTCGCTGATGCTCGCGACCAGGGATCCGTCCTGGCTCCACACCGTGCTGTCACCCGCCAGATCGGCGTCGGCGGCGCTGGGCCGGGAGACCCACGTCATGGTGGCGGGGTCGAGCAGGCCGACACCGGTGGGCCCGCTGTCGACGAAGACGCGCTTGCCGTCGGGGGAGGGGTGCGCCGCCAGCACCCGGTAGCCGAGGTCAGGCATGGGCCGAACCGCCCCGGCCACGTAGTCGACGATGGCGTCACCGATCCACGCCGTGCGCAGGTCCCCGCTGGGTCGGAACGCGGCGATCACCTGCCCCAGGGGCTCGCCCTGCTCGGTCTTGTACACCTGGATCGGCGCACGGGCGGGGGCGAGGGTGCGGGCGTCCAGCACGTGCAGCCGACCCTCGTTGGTGCCGACGAGCAGGTACTTCCCGTCGAGGCTGAACCAGGCGATGTAGGCGCCTTCGGTCGACCCGGGTGGCCCGAGTGGGCGCTGCGCGATCCTCCGGCCGGTGTCGCTGTCCCAGGTCGCGACGACGGGGGCCCCCGAGGTGATGTTGAGGGTGGTGCCGTCCGGGTGCCACGCGATGTCGTTCACGCTCGCCTGCACCATCGTGGGTGCCACGACCGCCCCGAGCCGGCCGGTAGCGACGTCCCGGACGCGGAACTCGGGTCCGACCTGCGTGTAGCCGACCTTCCGCAGGTCCGGGGAGACCCTCGTGACCGGCTCCGCCCAGCCCAAGGGGTCACCGGGCGGGGCGGCTCGGAGGAACCGCCGGTCGCCGGCGAGGTCCCACGCCTGGACCAGACCGGAGAAGTTCGCCGTGTAGAGCGTCCTGCCGTCGCGGCTGAAGCTGGGGTCGTCGGCGTCACCGTCCTGCGCGAGCACCTCGAGGGGTTCCTCCCCGCTGATGTCCCACACCATCAGCCGGTCTCCGCTCGCGGCCAGGTGCGTGCCGTCCGGCGAGAACGCGAGACCGTGGGTCACGCCCTGTCCGGACAGATGTGCTCGCGGCGTCAGGGACGAGGTGTCGACCAGGACGGTCTCGTAGCCGCCGGCGACGGCCAGTGTCCGTCCATCCGGGCTCAGGGCAAGCACGTCGTCGAGCCGGCTCACACCGAGGTCGCTGGGCCTCAGGGCCCGGCGCGTCCTCCCGTTGGGGAGGTCGGTGACGAGCAGGCGTCCGCCCTGAGGCGCGAAGCCTCCGCGGTAGTCGGCCGAGAACAGCGTGCGTCCGTCCGAGGTGATCGTCGGTGCGCTCCCCTCGACCCCGAGCTCGAGCCTGGCGACCGGCCGGCCGGGCGACTCCAGGCCCCAGACGTAGGTGCGGGTCGGCTCCTCCTCGGTGATCTGGATCAACGACGCGACGAACCAGCGGCCGTTGGGCGAGAACCCCAGGTACGCCCGGTTGTGGGGGTACGGCGCCGCGTCCTTGGAGTGGTACAGGCGCGGAAGGCCGCCGAGCTGGACTGCGGACCTCGCGCCTGTGTCGTCAAGAAGCAGGACGGGGAGCTCGCCGTCCTCGACCAGGTCGGCCAGGACCGAGATCGCGTACCCCCGACCGTCCGGCCGGGCGTGGACCGACCCTCCGACGAGCTTGTCCGGCAGGGGGACCTGCCGCAGCGCAGGTCCGTCATAGAGCTCGAGCCCGTTGCCCTCCGGGGCCATGACCGCCACCTGGTCGGTGGCGGTGTTGACCGCCAGGCTGAGGATGCGGCCGGCGGCTCGAGCGCTGGCCGCGAGAGCCGGGGCGCGGTCGAGCGTCGCGAGCAGGTTGGTGCGCGTGTCCGGGGAGTCGTCCAGGGACACCCCCGCCACGGCGAGGAGCAGCGACCTGTCGAGCTGGTCGGACCGCAGCGCCTCGGCACCGAGACGACGCGCGTCGGCG
>NZ_DATBMI010000173.1:0-17596 GCF_036554925.1 Pedococcus sp. | reverse complement strand
GCATCTCGTCGTACATCTTCTGCAGCCGCCCGGTGAGGAAGAGGCCGGGCGCCACCGCGTTGACGCGGATGCCGCGCGGGCCGACCTCGCGTGCGAGCCGGCGGGTGAGGCCGAGCACGGCGGCCTTCGACGCGGCGTACGGCACCCCGGTCACCGGCGAGGGTTGGCGGCCTCCGATCGAGGAGACGGTGACGACCGCGCCGCCCTGCCCCATCTGCGCGACGGCTGCCTGGGCGCAGTAGAAGGTGCCCTTGACGTTGACGTCGACGACGAGGTCGACATCCTCGGGGGCGATGTCCTCGACGGCCTTCGGCGTGCCCAGCGAGCCGCCGGCCAGCGTGACCAGCACGTCGAGCGAGCCGAGGTCGTCGCGGACCTGCGCCATGACGTCGGCGACGGCACGCTGGTCGCGCACGTCCACGGCATACCCCTTGGCCCCGGAGCCCGAGGAGCCGGCGTCCGAGGCGCCGGTCGAGAGGGCGGCGGCGGTCGCGTCGCAGGCGGCCTGGTCGAGGTCGACCACGGCCACCGCAGCCCCCTGCGTGGCGAAGCCCTCGCAGACCGCCCGGCCGATGCCGCCGGAGCCGCCCGTGACGACGGCGACCCGCCCAGCGAATCGGTCCGCGAAACGGTCGGCGAAACGGTCGGCGAGACGGTCCTGGCCCTGGCTCATCTTTCATACCGTTCTGTTGACGATCGTTTCCAGCGCAACATACTCTGGCCGTCGACCACTGGACAACAGGAGTGCCTGTGAAGATCGCTGTGATCGGCGGCGGCCCCGGAGGCCTGTACTTCTCCGCCCTCGCCAAGCAGCTCGGCCCGCACCACGAGATCACCGTCTGGGAGCGCAATGCCCCCGACGACACGTTCGGCTTCGGCGTGGTGTTCTCCGACGAGACCCTCGGCGGCATCGAGCACGCCGACCCGGCGGTCTACGCGGCGATGCAGCGCGAGTTCGCCCGCTGGGACGACATCGACGTCCACTACCGCGGCGAGGTCTTCACCAGCGGCGGTCACGGGTTCGCCGCGATGAGCCGCAAGCGCCTGCTCGAGATCCTCCAGGAGCGCTGCCGCGACCTCGGCGTCACGATGCACTTCCTCACCGAGGCGCCCGACGTCGAGGAGCTCTCGCGCACGCACGACCTCGTGCTCGCCTCCGACGGCCTCAACTCAGCGGTCCGCCGCCGCTACGAGGAGACCTTCCGCCCCACCCTCGACGTGCGCCAGTGCAAGTACATGTGGCTGGGCACCTCGAAGGTCTTCGACGCCTTCACGTTCCACATCCTCGACACCCCGCACGGCGTCATGCAGGTGCACGGCTACCCCTTCGACGACAAGGGCTCGACCTTCATCCTCGAGATGCACGAGGACGTCTGGCGTGCAGCGGGGTTCGACGCCTTCGCCGACCGCGAGTGGCGCCCCGGCGACTCCGACGAGAAGTCGATCGAGAAGGTCAAGGACCTCTGCGGCGACATCCTCGACGGCCACGACGTGATGGCCAACAACTCGCGCTGGATCTCCTTCACCACGATCCGCAACGAGAGCTGGCGGCATGACAACGTCGTGATCCTCGGCGACGCCGCGCACACCGCGCACTTCTCCATCGGGTCGGGCACCAAGCTCGCCATGGAGGACGCCCTCGCCCTCGCCGCCTGCCTGCACGAACACGACACCCTGGACCAGGCGCTGACCGCCTACGAGGCGGAGCGCAAGCCGGTGGTGCAGTCCACCCAGCGTGCCGCCCAGGCCAGCCTCGAGTGGTTCGAGAACCTCGGGCAGTACACCCACCAGGAGCCGGCCCAGTTCGCGTTCAACATCATGACGCGCAGCCGCCGGGTCACCCACGACAACCTCAGGGTGCGCGACCCCGAGTTCGTCGCCGGCATCGACGAGTGGTTCGCCGGGCAGGTCGAGGGCGGCCGGCCCGAGGCGCCGCCGATGTTCCAGCCGTTCCGGCTCGGTGAGCTCGAGCTCGCCAACCGGGTCGTCGTCTCCCCGATGGACATGTACGTCGCGCAGGGCGACGGCATGCCCACCGACTTCCACTTCGCCCACCTCGGCGGCAAGGCGCTCGGCGGCGCCGGCCTCGTCATGACCGAGATGGTCTGCGTCTCGGAGCAGGGCCGGATCACCCCGGGCTGCACCGGCATCTGGGACGACGCCCAGGAGCAGGCCTGGGCGCGCATCGTCGACTTCGTGCACCGCGACACCCCCGCCAAGATCGGCCTGCAGCTCGGTCACTCGGGCCGCAAGGGCTCGACGAAGCTGATGTGGGAGGGCATGGACCAGCCCCTCGAGCAGGACAACTGGGAGGTCATCTCCTGCTCCCCGCTGGCCTACCAGCCGGGCGTCAACCAGGTGCCGCGGGAGATGACCCACGCCGACCTGGCGGAGGTCAAGGCGCAGTTCGTCGACGCCGCCCGCCGGGGGGCCGACGCCGGCTTCGACCTGCTCGAGCTGCACTGCGCCCACGGCTACCTGCTCTCCTCGTTCATCTCGCCGCTGACCAACCAGCGCGACGACGAGTACGGCGGCAGCCTCGAGAACCGGCTCCGCTACCCGCTCGAGGTCTTCCGGGCGATGCGCGCGGTGTGGCCGTCCGAGCGACCCATGACGGCCCGCATCTCCGCCACCGACTGGGTCGAGGGCGGCATCGACGTCGACGACGCCGTGCAGATCGCCCAGGCGTTCAAGGACGCCGGCGCCGCGGCCATCGACGTCTCCACCGGCCAGGTCACGCCCGACGAGGCGCCCGCGTTCGGCCGGTCGTACCAGACGCCCTTCGCCGACGCGATCCGCAACCGGGTCGGCATCCCCACCATCGCGGTCGGCATCATCTCCTCCTGGGACGACGTGAACTCGATCGTGCTGGCGGGCCGGGCCGACCTGTGCGCCGTGGGCCGCGCCCACCTCTACGACCCGAGCTGGACGCTGCACGCCGCGGTCGAGCAGGACTACGACGGCCCGGGCGCGCAGTGGCCGATGCCGTGGCGCGCCGGCCGCCGGAAGCCGCAGGCCGGTCGCACCGACGGCCCCAAGCCGCGGCTGCAGCTGGTCCGTGAGGGCGCAACGGGCACCCGGCACGCCAGGTGGCGCCCGCATGACGCCTGAGCACGGCGCCCCCACCACGGGGCGTGACCCCCTTGCCGCCCTGTGGTCCGCCCGCAGCGTCGCCGTCGTGGGCGCCAGCGACAAGCCCGGCTCCCTCGGCCGGCTCCCGGTCGAGTTCCTCCAGCGTTACGGGTATGCCGGTCACATCCTTCCCGTGCGTCCGGACGGCGCGCCCGTGGCCGGGCTGCCGTCGCACGCCTCGCTGCGCGAGTGCGTGGAGCAGCACGGCCCGGTCGACCTCGCCATGGTGATGGTGGCCGCCCCGCGCGTGCTGGCGACCGTGCAGGACTGCGCGGCGGCCGGAGTGCCCGTGGCCGTGATCTGCACCAGTGGCTTCGCCGAGACCGGCGAGGCGGGTGCCGCCCTCCAGGACGAGGTGGTCCAGGCTGCCCGCGAGGGCGGCGTGCGGCTGGTCGGGCCCAACTGCATCGGCAGCGTGGGTGTGGCGACCGGCCAGGTCAGCTCGTTCTCCCCGCTGTTCTCCGGTGAGCGCACCGAGCTCGTGCCCGGTGACATCGGCTTCGTGAGCCAGAGCGGGGCGCTGGGCTACGGCGCCGTGTCACTGGCCTTCGAGCGGGGCCTCGGCCTCGGCTGGGTGGTCAACACCGGCAACGAGGCCGACGTCTCGGCGGTCGAGGTCATGCGGGCCCTGACTCTCGAGCCGGGCTGCCGGGGCCTGCTCGCCTACCTCGAGACGGTCGCGGACTTCGAGGGCCTGCGAGCCGTCGCGGCCGCCGGCACCCCCGTGGCGGTGCTCAAGGCGGGCCGTTCCGATGCCGGTGCCCGCGCGGCCGCCTCGCACACCGGTGCCCTCGCGGCGGGTGACCGGGTCGTCGACGCCGCCCTGCGACAGCTCGGCATCGTGCGCGTCGATGACGTCGACGAGCTGCTCGACGTGGGTGACGCCATGACGGCCCGGCAGCGGCCGACGGGTCGACGCGTCGCGGTGGTCACGACGTCCGGCGGCTCCGGCATCCTCGCCGCCGACGCCCTCGAGGCCCACGGGCTCGAGGTGGCCGTCCTGTCACCGGAGACCCTTCGCGTGCTCGACGAGATCGTCCCGGCGTTCGGCTCCACCGCGAACCCGGTCGACGTCACCGCCTCGGTGATGAGCAACGCCAGCCTCTTCGACCGCGCCCTCGACGTCATCGCCGACGACCCGGGCGTCGACGTCATCGTCGCCTGTTTCTGCGTCCTCACCGGCAAGGACGTCGACGACGTCGTGGCGAGCCTGGCGCGGGTGGCGGAGCGGTCCGGCACACCGGTCATCGCCGTCCGCACGGGTGCGGACCACCTGGCCCCGGACGCCGGAGCGCAGATGCGTGCGGCCGGGATCCCCTGCTACCCCACACCTGCTCGTGCAGTCCGCGCGGCGGCGGCCCTGGTCCAGTTCTCCGCCGAGCGCCCGTCGGCGCCTGCCCCGGTTCGCCTGTCCGGCGGGCCTGCCGGGTATGCCGCCGAGGCGGTGCCGAGCACCGGTGCCAGTGAGCAGGAGATGAAGGAGCTGCTGGCCGCCGCGGGCGTCCCCGTGCCCGGCGGCCGCGTGGCCACCTCGGCGCAGGATGCCCGCAAGGCCGTCGCAGAGGTCGGCGGCCGCGCGGTGTTCAAGGCCGTCGTGCCTGGGCTGCTGCACAAGAGCGACGCCGGGGGCGTCATCGTCGGCGTGACCGCCGAGGACGCGGGCGCGGCCTGGGACAAGGTCGCCGCGCTCGGCGGAGAGGTGCTCGTCGAGGAGCTCGTCCCCGGCGGCGTCGAGGCGCTCGTGGGTGTCTCGCCCTCGCCGCTCGGTCCGGTGCTGGCCGTGGGCGTGGGTGGCGTGCTCACCGAGGTGTTGCACGACGTGGCACTGCGGGTGCTGCCGGTCGACCGGGACGACGTCGAGGCCATGGTCGACGAGACCCGGCTCGGCGCCCTGCTCTCGGGTGTCCGCGGCGCTGCCCCGGCCGACCGCGAGGCCCTCGTCGCGGCCGTGCTCCGCGTCTGCGACCTGGTCGAAGGGTGGCCGGCCGGCTTCGAGCTCGACCTCAACCCCGTCACGGTGCTCGAGTCCGGCCGCGGGGTGCGCGTGCTCGACGCGGCCTACGTCGCGCCCACCGACCCGAGCGACCCGAGCGCCCCGATCCTGCGCCAGGAGGCCTGACATGGACATCGGCACACTCGTCACGCGCGCCGCCCAGCGCTTCGGTGACCGGGTCGCGGTGGAGGGCCCCGACGCAGACCGCACCTTCGCCGAGCTCGGCGACCGGGTCACCCGCATCGCGAGCGGTCTTCTCGCGCAGGGCCTGCGACCCGGAGACCGGGTGCTCGACCTGCAGCGCAACTCCACGGCATACCTCGAGACCGACCTGGCCATCCGCGCGGCCGGGCTGGTCCGCGCCGCCCTCAACCACCGCCTGCACCCCAGCGACTGGGAGCGGATCGCCAACGACTCCGGCGCCCGCGGCCTGGTCTACGACCCGGCTTTCGAGGAGCAGACCGAGGCCCTCCGCGGCGGCATCGACGTCGTCGTGTGCACCGGCGACGGGCCGGGGCTCCCGCTCGAGAGGCTCATCGCCGAGGCGCCGTCGGGCCGCATCCCCGCCCGGGAGCCGGACGCCCTGTGCGGCCTGCACTACTCCTCGGGCACCACCGGGCACCCCAAGGGAGCGCAGCGCACCCATCGCAACTGGATGGCCTCGGTCGTGAACATGACCCAGGACGTGCTCGGCGGCCCGCCCGGCGCGGACGACTGCTACGTCCACGCAGGACCGATCACCCACACGTCCGGCCTGTTCGTGCTGCCGTTCCTCGTCGCTGGCGCGCGGCAGGTCATCCAACCGGCTTGGGACCCGGACGAGTTCGTCGCCGCCGTGCGCGAGCGCGGCGCCACGCACACCGCCGTCGTGCCGACGATGGTCGCCCGGCTGCTCGCCTCCGGCGCCGACCGAGACGCCCTGCGCGGGCTGAAGATGCTCGGCTACGCCGGCGCGCCGATGCCCCCGGAGCAGATGCGGCAGGCCCACGAACGGCTGACGCCGAACCTCGTGCAGTACTACGGGCTGGTCGAGGCGATCCCGCCCGTCACCGTGCTCGACGCCGCCGACCACGCGCGCGGCCTGGCGGGCGAGACCGAGCTGCTGACCTCCGCCGGCCGCCCCGCGCTCGGCGTCGAGATCGCGGTCGTCGACGGGGAGGGCCGCGAGGTGCCGCCCGGCGAGACCGGCGAGGTCGTCACGCGAGGCGACCACGTCATGGCCGGCTACTTCAACGCCGCGCAGCGCACCGACCTGTCCAAGGCGGTCGTCGACGGATGGCTGCACACCGGCGACCTCGGCCGGATGAGCGCCGACGGCCACCTGTGGCTGGTCGACCGCAAGGGCGACATGATCATCAGCGGCGGCTACAACATCTACCCCCGCGAGGTCGAGGAGGTCATCGCCGAGGTGCCGTCCGTCGCCGAGGTCGCCGTCGTGGGCGTGGCCGACCAGGACTGGGGACAGCGGGTCGTCGCGCTCGTGACCGCTCGGCCGGGCGCGAGCGTCGACACGGACACGGTGATGGCGCACTGCCGCGAGCGGATGGCGTCCTACAAGAAGCCCAAGGAGGTGCGGGTGGTGACCGAGTTCCCGCTCAACTCCACCGGCAAGATCGCCAAGAAGGTGCTGCGCGCACAGCTCGACGCGGAGAGCGCGGCGGGCGGCCACAGCACCGTGGAGGTGGCGCGGTGAGGGGCGAGGACCCCCGGCTCAAGACGGACTACGCCCCCGAGGGTGCCGAGCACCCGGGCGAGTTCCCCTACACCAGAGGGGTTTCCGCCGAGCCCAAGCCGTGGATCATGGGGCAGTACGCCGGCTTCGGCACGCCGCGGGAGTCCAACGAGCGCTTCCGCCGGCTCCTCGATGCCGGCGTCACCGGGTTCTCGGTGGCGATGGACCTGCCCACCCAGATGGGCATCGACAGCGACGACCCGCGGGCGGCCGGCGAGGTCGGGCGGGTCGGCGTGGCCATCGACAGCCTCGCCGACATCGAGATCCTCATGGACGGCATCCCACTGGAGAAGATCAGCCAGGTCCGCACGACGGCCAACTCCATCGGCTACATCTGGGCGGCGCTGTTCATCGCCCTGGCCGAGAAGCGCGACGTCTCCCCCAACGAGTTCGGCATGTTCATCCAGAACGACGTGCTCAAGGAGTTCATCGCCCGCGGCACCCAGATCTTCCCGCCCGAGCCGTCGCTGCGCCTGGCCGTCGACTGCATCGAGTACTGCGCCGAGCACGTCCCCAACTGGACGCCGCTGGCCATGAGCGGCTACCACATCCGCGAGTCGGGGGCCTCGGCCACGCAGGAGATCGCGTTCACCTTCGCCAACGCCCGTGCCTACCTCGACGAGTGCGTGCGCCGCGGGGTGTCCGTCGACGCCGTGGCGCCGACGCTGTTCACCTTCCTCGCGATCACCACCGACGTGCTGCAGGAGGTCGCGAAGTTCCGCGCGGCCCGGCGCGTGTGGGCCCGGCTGATGCGCGACCACTACGGCGCCCAGGACCCGCGCAGCCACCAGCTGCGGATCTTCGCCTTCACCGCCGGCTCGTCGCTCACGGCGCAGCAGCCGCTCAACAACGTCGTGCGCGCCTCCGTCGAGGCCACCGCCGCCGCCCTGGCCGGCGTGCAGACGATGCACGTCTCCGCCTACGACGAGGCGCTCGGCGTGCCCACCGAGTCGGCCGCCACGCTGGCGCTGCGCACCCAGCAGGTGGTCGCCTTCGAGACCGGCCTCACCACGACAGTGGACCCCCTGGCGGGGTCGTATGCCGTCGAGCAGCTCACCGACGAGCTCGAGTCCTCGATCTGGCACCTCCTGGAGCACATCGAGGTGCGCGGCGGCGCCCTGGCGTGCATCGAGTCCGGCGAGTTCGCCCGCGAGCTCAGCGACGCGGCATACCGGCACACCCTGACGGTGGAGTCCGGTGACCGGGTGGTCGTGGGGGTCAACCGTTTCCCTGCGGCCGCCGAGCCGCTGGAGGTGTTCCGCATCGACCCGGCGTCGGAGGCCGAGCAGGTCAAGGCGGTGCAGGAGGTGCGGGCACGCCGCGACGGTGCCGCGGTGGACGCGGCCCTCAGACGGCTGCGCGCGGACGTCACCGCGGGCCGCTCGGTCATGCCGGCGACCGTCGAGGCGGTCAAGGCCTACGCCACGATCGGGGAGGTCGTCGACGTGCTGCGCGAGGCGCACGGCGGGTGGGTGCCCAGCGCCGCGTTCTGAGGCACCCGGCTACAGGTCGCGGCGGGTGATGATGCCCAGCGCGAACGCGCGCTCGACCAGCTTGACCCGTTTCTGGTTCTGCGGCAGGTCCTCGATGTGGAACTTCTGGAAGAGCGTGCGCAGGTGGGTCTTGACGGCGTCCACGCTCAGGAAGACCTCGGCGGCGACCTGCAGGTTCGACGCGGGCGTGGCGTACGGGGTGTCCTGCTTGTACGGCCGGCAGAGGGCGATGAGGATCTGGCGCTGCGTGGCGGACAGGGACGCCACGGTGAGGACCTCGTCCTGCACCGTCGTCAGCTGCGAGGTCCGTCCCCGCACGTCACGGAAGCTGAAGGTGGTCTCACCGAGGACGAGGGTGTCGCCGTCATGCAGCCGGCGCCGGCCGCTGACCCGTTCCCCGTTGAGGAAGGTCCCGTTGCGCGAGAGCCCGTCGTCGACGACCGTCCAGTGCTGCCCGACCCGGTCGAGCTGCGCGTGCACCCGGGAGACCCTCTCGTCCCAGGGGAGGCGCAGGTCGCACCCGGACCCACGGCCGATGGTCAGCGACGAGAGTGGCTCGAGGGAGACGACCTGCCGCGCACCCTCGGCGTCGCGGTAGAGCAGCGACGAGCCCTCCGCCCACGAGTCGGTGGCCCGTGCGGCGCTCTCCCCCGGCTGGGGCCCGGGCTGGTGACCGGTCATACCCGACCATGCTCCATCCGCCCACGATACGGCGTGCGCCTCGCCAGGGGTCAGCATGCGGCGAGCCCGTCTGGCGCCGGGGCGGGGCCGACCCGAAGGGCCTCTCGGGCGAGGACGACATCGTCGGTGATGACCGCGTCGACACCCCACCCCGCTACCCGGCGCAGGTCGTCGCGACCGTTGACGGTCCAGACGACGACGCCGACGCCGAGGTGTCGAGCCAGGCGCACGGCGTGCGGGGCCCGCCGCAGGGTGTCCAGGCCGAGGTGCACCTCGGCGTGGCCCTCCTCCACCGCGTGCCGCAGCACGACGTGGGCCGGCACCCCGCGCGGGCCGAGCAGCGCGGTCCGGAGCGGCCGGCCGGGCAGCGCCACGGCCCAGCGGGCCCCCATCTGGTCGAGCAGCGCCCAGTCGAACGACGAGACCGTCACCTCGGTCTCCGGTCCTGCGCCGGCCAGGGCCTCGACCACGGCGGCCACGGTCCGCCCTGCCGTCAGTGCGTCCGCGACCGGCTTGAGCTCGACCACCAGCCGGCACGGGCCCGCCCTCCGCACCGCCGCCAGCACCTGCTCCAGCGTCGCCACGGGCTCACCTGCCCGCCGCGCCGCACGGCGCAGGTCGGGCAGGGTGTGGCGGACGACGGTGAGCGCGTCGCCGAGGGCGGTGCGCATCGAGGGGTCGTGGCTGCAGACCAGCGCGCCGTCGCCGGTGAGCCGGACGTCGACCTCGACGCCGTCGGCACCCCGCGCCAGGGCGGCCTCGACCGCCCGCACGGTGTTCTCCCGGCGCTGCGGGCCGGGAGCGCCGCGGTGGCCGATGACCTGCACCGGCGTGACGCGTGTCGTGTCCATGGTGACCCTCCTCGGTCCTGACGGGGCCGGTCCGGGCTGCGGGCCGACCCTGGTTCGACGGTCCCGCCACGGCGCCGTCCCCACCAGCCGCCCCAGGGGTGGGGCCAGCCCCTCGAAGGGTGAGTCCCGGCCACCCCTGGGTGGTGACCGGGCTGTGCCGCGATGGGGGCGGGGGTGCACCGGTATGCCGCGCGCCGCATACCGGTGCTCCACACCCACCAAGGTGGGGATCGACCACACCCCGGGCGCGCCCACCCCGCACCTTGGGTGCCTGCCGGCGCGGGCCACGCGGCGGGACTCTCGAGGGGTCGGCAAGGACGCCGGCGAGAACCCGAAAGCAGGAACCAGGTGGACGACATGTCAGCTCCGAGCCGGACCGAGACGCGGCGCAGCTCCTTCTCCTCCGTGATGCAGACGATCACGGGCCCGGCCCTCACCCGGCCGACGCGCCTGTGCTTCATCGTCGAGGAGAAGTACGAGACCGACGCCATGCCGGGCGTGGTCGCCGACGTGCTTCGGGCCTGGGGCCACGAGGTCGACATCCTGCGGCCGCGCACCCAGCTCACCGACCTCGACGCGCTTCTCGGCAAGGCCTACGACGCGTTCGTCCTCAAGACCGTCTCCGGCGGGCCCGGCCTGAGCATCCTCGAGGCGGTCGCCGCCGCCGGCGCCACCACCCTCAACGACCACAAGGCGATCCGCCTGGCCCGCGACAAGGCGGTGGCCGCGAGCCGCACCCGCGCCGCCGGCATCCCGTTCCCCACGACGTTCTTCGCCTCCCGCGCCCAGGTGCTGGTCCAGACCCCGCGCGAGATGTACCCGTTGGTCGTCAAGCCCAACAACGGCAGCTCGTGCGAGCAGATCCTGCGGGTCGACTCGCCGGAGGAGCTCGCCGAGCTCGACATCGACGACAGCGGCTTCCTGCTGGTCCAGCCCTACCTGCCCAACCCCGGCTACGACGTGAAGCTCTACAACACCGGCGAGGAGGTCTTCGCCGCCGTCCGCCGCTCGCCGCTGCACCCCGGCGAGGACGTCGTCGAGGAGCTGATCCCCGTGACCGACGAGCTGCGCGAGATCGCGCTGGCCGTGGGCGAGGCGTTCGGCCTCGACATCTACGGCGTCGACGTGGTCGAGACCGAGGACGGCTGGGTCGTCCTGGACGTCAACGACTTCCCCAGCTTCGGCGGCATCCCGGACGCTGCCGAGCGCCTGGCCCGCTCGGTGCTGCGGATGGCCCACCGCGCCGCCGGCACCGCCGCCGCATCTACGCCAGAGACCGGATCCGCCACCCCCGCCGCCCGCACTACCCTCGCCATGGAGGTCTCGGCATGAAGATCTGCCTGCTCGCCGACGGCACCCCCAAGCCCGTCCTCGCGGCCGTCATGGACGCGCTGGCCCAGCAGCACGAGGTCAGCGTCTGGAGTCCCGCTGCGGCCGAGGCCCCCGGCTCGCCGTGGCACCCCGGCCCCCCAGCCGACGTCTACCTCCTGAAGTCGCGCACCCCCGAGGCCCGGGCCCTGGCCCACAGCGCCGAGTGGGCGGGCGCGGTGGTCCTCAACAGCCCCGCGGCCACCTCGGCGGTACTCGACCGCTGGGCCATGTCCACGATGCTCGACCTGGCCGGCGTCCCGGCGCCCCGAACGTGGGCCTTCCCCTCGCTGTCGCTGATGGCGCGCGACGCCCTGGCCCGGCACATCCTGCCCTGGCCCCTGGTCGTCAAGAGCCGCACGAGCGGCCGGGGAGACCTCGTGACCCTCGTGCGCGACATCGGCGACCTGCTCGCGCTCGTTCCCGAGTGGGGTGACGAGCCGGTGGTCGCGCAGGAGTTCATCGACAACGACGGCTTTGACATCAAGGTCTGGGTGATCGGCGGAGAGCTGTCGGCGGCCCGGCGCCCGGGTGCCCTGGAGGTGGTCGACAAGTCCTCCGACGTGGCGCTCGACCCGGAGCGGATGCCGGCGGAGTGGTCCAGCACCGCGCTGGCGGCCGGGGCAGCCCTCGGCCTCGAGCTGTTCGGCGTCGACCTGCTGGTCACCGACCGGGGCCCGAAGGTCATCGACGTCAACGCCTTTCCCGGGTTCGGCGCGGCCACCGATCCGGCCGGCTCGATGCTCCGGCTCGTCGAGCGACACACCACCGCCACCCTGTCCCCCACTGCCTGACCGCCCGCCCACCGCAAGGACCGATCGCCGATGACCACCACCCCGTCCCCGACGAGCCCCACCACGACTGGCCCCACCACGACTGGCCCCACCACGACTGGCCCCACCACGACTGGCCCCACCACGACATGGACCCCGACCACCGTGGCCGCGCTGCTCGAGGCCTCACTCGCCACCGAGCCCGGTCACCCGGCGCGGCCCGCCCTGACCTACCTGCGGCGCAAGCCGGGTCGCGGCATGGTCGCGGTGTTCGGCACCACCGGGCGCGACGCCATCTACACGGTGACGGTGGACGAGGCCGCCATGGCCCACGACGTCGCCGACGCGACGGGCGTGACGATCGAGCGTTTCCCCGCCGACCAGCGGCTCGGCCACCTCAACGAGGTCATGGCGCCCACCGCCGCGTCGCCGGTGTGGCAGGCGCTGCGGGACGCGGCCGCCCGCGCCGTCGGGGAGCCCTCGGGGCGGGACTGGACCGTCGTGGACGTCGTGGCCACGCCGGTGCGCTACAAGCCCGGCGACCGCTGCGTGGTGAGGTATGCCGTGCACGCCGACGACGAGGACGGCCACCGCCACGTGGTCACCGTCGTGGGCAAGCTCTACGGCGACCTGGAGGAGGCTGCCGGCGCCGCCGACCTCATGGAACGGCTGTGGGCCGCGCAGGACGGCGAGGCGTGGACCGCCCGTCCCCTGTCCCTTGCCGCGCCCGTGCCGCTGCTCCTCGCGGAGGACCTCGGCAGCCGCCACTCCGAGCCGCCGGCCCTGCCGGGCACCGAGGTGGTGCGGTTCGGCGCCGACCTGCCCGTCGAGGGGATCCGCCGATCGGCGCGTGCCCTCGCCGACCTGCACACCTCCGCGACCGCCCGGCCGGACACCCCGCTGCGCCCGGGGGCGGCCGAGGCGGCCAAGGCCGCCAAGCGGGCCGTCACGGTGGGGTCCTACGTTCCCGCGCTGGCCGCGGAGGCCGAGCGGGTGGCGGCCTCGGTCGGCGCAACCCTGACGGCCACCTCGCCCGAGACGCTGCGGCCGACCCACGGGTCGTACAAGCCGAGCCAGCTGCTCTTCCGCGGCGGAGCCGCCGTCGTCGTCGACTTCGACCAGTTCGCCCTGGCCGACGCGGCCCTCGACGTCGGCTACTTCCTCGCCTACCTCCGCCCGCCCGGCCTGTGGTACCACCGCGCGGGCACCCGGGCGTGGTTCGAGGCTGCCGCCGAGGCCTTCCTCACCGCCTACGACGAGCGGATGGCGGAGCGCGGGGTGGACGCGGGGGAGCGAGCGGGCATCCTGCACCGCAGCCACGGCTACGAGGCCGCCCTGCTGCTCAAGGTCGCGGCGCGGCGGGCCAACCGCCTGCACAGCCCGCGGCCCGGCGAGGTCGCGGCGATGCTCGCGGAGATCACCACCTGCGTCGAGGCCGCCCGGAGCTGAAGCGCCGCCGAGCACCGGGGCCAACCTGGCGTGGCCAGGCGTGGTCCGCCGTGGACGTGCGTGGCGGGCTCACCCGGGGAACGCGATGCTGTCGCGGATCGCCACGAGGGTCGGGCGCTCCCCCTCGAAGCCGTCGGAGGGCGCGAAGAGGACGAACATCGCCACCCCGCTGGGGTGGAGCACCACGTCGACGACCGAGTACAGCCGGGTGCCCGGAGCCTGGGGGTCCGACAACGTGGCCTCGAACTCATGGCCGGGGAGACCACCGATCCGAGGCTGCTGGTGGGTGGAGCCGAGGTCGACCTTGACCAGGCCGGCCTGGGCGAGCTGGTTGGTGACGAACTCCCGCAGCTCCTCGGTGGACTCGCCGGGCGCACTGCCCTGGGTGGTGGCATACACGCCGCGGGCGTCCTCTGGCCGGGAGGCGAGGACCTCTCGCGGCTGCGCCCAGGGGTCGGACTCGCCGTCGACGAAGACCGTGCGCATGGCGTCGGGCGCCGGGGAGATGACCACGTTGATGCCCTCCTCGGCGGGCGTCCAGCTCTCGGGGTGGCGCAGCGAGAACTGGATCAGGGCGGTCTGGCTGGCGAAGGCCTTCGTGCCCTCGGGACGGGACTGCAGCCAGAGCACCGTCGCCACCCCGGCGAGGACGAGCACGAGCACCGCCACCGCGAGCAGGACCCACCGCCCCCGGCGCGGCGACGCCGGGGCGGGGGCGACGAGCGCGGCCGGTTGCTCCTGCTGCCACTCCTCGTCAGGGGCCGCCGCCGCCCACTCCTCGCCCGGACCCGGCGCCCACTCCTCCTCCTCGGGCGCCCACTCCTCAGCGGCGACACTGTCATCCGTCTCGTCGTCCGCGGGGACCGGCTCGTCCCCGGCCCCGTCCCAGCCTGCCCACGAAGCGGGCTCGTCCACCTCCTCGAGGTCCTGCAGGTCGTCGAGGTCGGGCTGGCCGGGCTGCGCGACCCCGGGCCCGCCGGTGGCCGCGGCCCCCGGTGGAGCGAGGGCCCCCGGCGGCAGGGAGGGATGCGAGACCCATCCGACCGTCTCGTCACCGCCTGGGCCGGCGGTCCGCGCCGAACCGGGCTGTGGCCCACCCGGTGCGGGCGTGGTGCTCGTCTCCCCCGTGGTGGGGTCGTCGGGCACCACCCCGCCACCGCGATGGCGGGCGACCGGCACGCCGGCTCCGGCGGCGGACAGGTCGGTATCGCGGCTGAGCGCGTCCTCGAGGTCGCGCACGAGGTCGCGGCACGAGTCGTAGCGGTCCTCCGGTGCCTTGGCCATGGCCCGTGCCACCACCGCGTCGACGGCGGGCGAGAGCTCCGACCGGATCGCCGACACCGGTGGGGGGTGCTCCACGAGGTGGGCCCAGAGCACGGCGGCGTCGTCGTCGCGGCTGAACGGCAGCCGCCCGGTGAGGCACTCGTAGAGGACGCATCCGAGGGCGTAGATGTCGGTGGCCGGCCCGACCGGGGCCCCCTGGATCTGCTCGGGCGAGACGTAGTCGACGGTGCCGAGGAAGTGGCCGGTGCCGGTGAGCGAGCCGGAGAGCGACGACGTGCGCTTGGTCAGGCCGAAGTCGGTGAGGTAGACGTGGTCGGGGTGGGCGTGCCCGGAGTGCTCGGTCACCGAGGTGATGAGGATGTTGCCGGGCTTGACGTCCCGGTGGACGAGCCCGAGCACGTGGGCGGCGTCGAGGGCGTCGCCGATCTGCACGAACAGCCGCATCACCCGCGCCGGGGGCAGGGGCGCCTCGTGGCTGATCAGGCCCTTGAGGTCGGTGCCGGGCACGTAGCGCATCGCGATGAACAGGTGGCCCCCCGACTCGCCGGCCTCGTAGATGGGCACGATGTTGGGGTGGTCGAGGGAGGCGGCCAGGCGCGACTCCCGGATGAACCGCTGCTGGAACTGCTCGTTCTCCGCGAGCGACGGGGAGAGGAGCTTGAGCGCCACCTTGCGGCCGAGCCGGGTGTCCTCGGCGCGGTAGACCACCGCCATCCCCCCGCGGCCGATGACGGACTCGACGCGGTAGCCGGCGATCTCAGTCCCGGCGTCGAACTCGGCCACGGGTCCCCCTCTCCCGCCTACTCGACCGGCGCACCGCACCACCCGCAGAACTGGTGCTGGGGCGCGAGCCGGCCGCCGCACGTGGTGCAGTAACGCACCTGGCCGCTCAGGGCGGACGGCTGCTCACCGGGGGCCGCCGCCACCGAGCCGGCTGGTTGGCCGCCCGTCACGGGCTTCTGGTCCGGGCGCTGCCGCAGGGCCGAGGCCTGGCTGGGCGCGGAGCGCGCCTGCTGACCGGCCCCGACGGGTGCCCCGGGCTGAGCGTGTCGTGGCGCCTGGCCGGGACCGGCGGCGTTCTGGCGCGCTCCGGGCGGCACCGGCGAGGCGGGTCGCGGGGCAGCCTGGGAGCCCGGCCCCGGGGAGGCAGGCCGCGGCACAGCCTGCGAGGGCGGTCGAGCCCCCGTGGCACCGGTCCGGGGGGTCGCCGGCCCCGGTCTCGATGCGGCCGAGGCCGCCGCGACGCCACCCGCGGGTGACCCCACCGTGGCCGGCACCGGTGCCCGGGGCGGCCTCGGACCAGCGGCCGCGGCCGCCGGCTCAGGGCCGGTGGCGCGCCGGCGCGAGCGGCGGAGCGTCAGCAGCACGCCGGCTGCGCCGAGGGCGACGATGAGCGCCGCCGCGCCACCGATGAGCGCCCAGGGCAGGTCCGCGCCGCCGGTTGCCGCGGCGGCGGTTGCGGTCCTGGTCGCCGACGGCCTCCCCCGCCCCGCTGCCACCTCGGCCTTGGCCACGGCCAGGTTGGCGGTGGCGAGGGCATGGCCCGGGAAGAGCTTGACGGACTCCTGGAGGCCGGTGAGCGACGCGGCGTACTCCTTGTTCTTGTAGTGGTGCATCGCGGTCTCGAAGAACTGGTCGACCGAGCCGTTGCGCGGCGTGACGCGTGCCTTCTCGAGCACCGCCCTCAGCTCGTCGAGGCCGACGAGGTCCGGGGCCGCCTGCGCCGACGACGGAGCCCGGGGCAGCAGCCCGATGGCGGCGCCCTTGTCGTCGATGACGGGTCCGCCGGCGAAGGACGGGTTGCGGGCGAACATCGCCGCGAGCTTCTGCGACGCCTCGGCCTCGACCGGCTTCAGGTCGGTGGTCTTGAGCACCGCGGCCCCGGGCGTGGCGAGGTGCTGGTCGATGGAGACCGCGGGGTTGCCGGGGCCCGGGATGCCGTCGAAGCCGAGCACGCCGAGGGCGTAGGTGTTGGCGACGCTTCGGGCGACGCCCACCGTCGGCCAGCTGTTGGCGCCGCGCACGCGCAGCACGGCGACGTCGTCGGTGCTGCTCAGCACCTCGGCCCGCACCGCGCCGTAGCGCTGCTGAGAGGTGACGTTGGGGTAGACGACGAGGTCGAGGCGGGCCTTGACGATGCAGCCGCCCGCGTCGTTGATCTTGTGTGGCGGGTAGCAGCCCTGCAGCCGCTGCTGGGTGCGGTCGTCGGCGGGCCCGACCCGCTGCTGGGCGAACGGGTCGGTCGGCAGCTTCGTGCCGTAGGCCCTGCGGAACGCCTGGTTGGCGGCGAACACCTTGGCGCGCTCGAGGTCGGCGGCGACGGCGCTGCCGGTCGTGACGATCCCGCCCGTCGGGTCGACGGTGAAGCCGCTGGCCCGCCCGAGGACCGGGTTCCACGTGCTGTTGTGCACGCCGATGTGCACCCCGGCCTCGTCGGCCGTGGTGCGGTGCTCGATGAGCGAGACCTCCACGACGGCGCGGGTCTCGACGACCACGACCCCGGGGGCCGCGCGCTCGATCGGCGTGGGGTGCGTGTGCCCGCGGGCAGGCTGCACGGCCACCACGATGGCGGCGGTCGTCACAGCAGCGGCGAGCAGGAGGCGTCGATTCCGGTGACCAGTCATGTCGTGCTCCGCAGGTGCCGAGGCCGGCCCTGCCCTCGCGGCAGCACCACCCCCCGACCCTCCATGGAATCCCCGGCGCGAGGGGGGTGTCAACGGTCGATCCGCGTATGGCCCCGGCTCACCGGTACTCCTTCTGCCGGACCGGCGACGGTTCGCCCAGCAGCGTGAGGGCGAGCCGCACCCGCTCCGGCTTGGCCTGCCGCCAGCTGCGCGCAG
>NZ_DATBMI010000006.1:0-33035 GCF_036554925.1 Pedococcus sp. | reverse complement strand
CCTCGATGCGGTGCTTCTTCTCCTTGAGCTCGACCTCGGTGTGGGCGCCGACGCGGATGACGCAGACACCGCCGGCCAGCTTGGCCAGGCGCTCCTGCAGCTTCTCGCGGTCCCAGTCGGAGTCGGTGCGCTCGATCTCGGCCTTGATCTGGCCGATCCGGCCCTCGACGTCGTCCGGCTTGCCGGCGCCGTCGATGATCGTCGTCGTGTCCTTCGTGACCAAGATGCGGCGCGCCTGGCCGAGCACGTCCAGGTCGGCCTGGTCGAGCTTGAGGCCGACCTCCTCGGAGATCACCTGGCCGCCGGTGAGGACCGCCATGTCCTGGAGCATCGCCTTGCGGCGGTCGCCGAAGCCCGGCGCCTTGACCGCGACCACGTTGAAGGTGCCGCGGATCTTGTTGACGACCAGGGTCGAGAGCGCCTCGCCGTCGACGTCCTCGGCGATGACCAGCAGCGGCTTGCCCGCCTTGACGACCTTCTCCAGCACCGGCAGGACGTCGGCGATGGCCGAGATCTTGCCCTGGCTGATCAGGATGTAGGCGTCCTCGAGGACGGCCTCCATGCGCTCGGGGTCGGAGACGAAGTAGGGCGAGATGTAGCCCTTGTCGAACTGCATGCCCTCGGTGAACTCGAGCTCGGTGGTCGCCGTCGAGGACTCCTCGACGGTGATCACGCCGTCCTTGCCGACCTTGTCGAACGCGTCGGCGATGGTGCTGCCGATGATCTGGTCCTGGGCGGACAGGGCGGCGACCTGGGCGATCTCGTCCTTGCCCTCGATCTCGCGGGCGGTCTCGAGCAGACGGCCGGAGACGGCCTCGACGGCCTGGTCGATGCCGCGCTTGAGCCCGGCGGGCGCGGCGCCGGCCGCGACGTTGCGCAGGCCCTCCTTGACCATGGCCTGGGCCAGCACGGTGGCGGTGGTGGTGCCGTCACCCGCGACGTCGTTGGTCTTGGTGGCGACCTCCTTGGCGAGCTGGGCGCCGAGGTTCTCGTACGAGTCCTCGAGCTCCACCTCACGGGCGATGGTCACGCCGTCGTTGGTGATGGTGGGGGCGCCCCACTTCTTGTCGATGACCACGTTGCGGCCCTTGGGGCCCAGCGTCACCTTGACGGCGTTGGCGAGCGCGTCGACACCGCGCTCGAGCGACTTGCGCGCGTCGTCGTTGAACTCCAGCGTCTTAGCCATGAAAGTCCTTCACGTCCTTCGTGTTCAGGGGGCGGGCGCCTCTGGCCGAGTCTCGGCGGCACCCGCGGGATGTGCCCACGCCCCGGCGCGGACCCGGTGCGGGCCGCGCCGGGGCGTGGACGGAGTGCGGTACGTCAGCCGACGACCGCGAGAACGTCGCGCGCGGAGAGGATGAGGTACTCCTCGCCACCGTGCTTGATCTCGGTGCCGCCGTACTTGCTGTAGATCACGCGGTCGCCGACCTTGACGTCGAGCGGGACGCGGTTGCCGTTGTCGTCGATGCGACCCGGGCCGATCGCGAGGACCTCGCCCTCCTGGGGCTTCTCCTTCGCGGTGTCCGGGATGACGAGGCCGGACGCGGTGGTCTGCTCGGCCTCGACGGACTTGACGACGATGCGGTCTTCGAGCGGCTTGATGGAAACCGACACGATAGTGACCTCCCCTTCGGGAATGTCGGAGTGGACAGTGGTGGTCAAGCTGGTGCGGCCGGTGCCGGTCGCCGTCGCGGGGGTCGACTGGCTGGCTGCGTTAGCACTCGGCGAACCGGAGTGCCAACGGCAAATCTAGGACCGGGCTTAGCACTCGGTCAACCTGAGTGCCAAGCGTTCGCCGACAGCGCAGCGGGCACCCGCAGGGTTCGACCGCATGGGCCAGAATGCGGCCCATGGACCTCGCCCTGCTGCGCCGCCTCACGACGGGCGAGGGGTGGGGGCTGCTCCAGAGTCTCCCGCCCTACGAACCCGGCTCCGAGCTGCGCCTCCAGCAGCGCCTGCGCGACGCCGGCTTCGAGCCCGACCTGGTGGCTGCCGCGTTGCACCAGTCGCAGCTGCGCGCCCGCGCGGTCGCCAAGTTCGGGCCGTTCGCCCAGGGGATGGTCTTCACCGCGGACGGCCTCGAGCAGGCCACCCGCCTCGAGGTGGCCGCGCAGCACGCCCAGCGCTTCCGGGCCGCGGGCGTGCACACCGTCCACGACCTCGGCTGCGGGATCGGTGCCGACGCGATGGCCATGGCCGGGATCGACCTGAGGGTGCGGGCCATCGACGCCGACGAGGTGACGGCCGCGATCGCGGCGGTGAACCTCCGGCACTGGCCGGACTGCTCCGCCTCCCAGGGGCTGGTGGAGGAGTTCACGCCCCCGGCCGGCGAGGGCGCCCGTCACGTCGGTGCCTGGCTCGACCCCGCCCGGCGGACCCCCGGCGTCGCGGACATCACCGGCCGCACCCGGAGACTGTTCCGCCTCGACGCGATCTCACCGTCCTGGGAGACCGTGCAGGCGGTGGCCCGGGCCCTGCCCGCGACCGGCGCCAAGCTCAGCCCGGCGTTCCCGCACGCCGCCCTGCCGCCGGGCGCCGAGGCCCAGTGGGTGTCCTACGACGGCGAGGTCCTCGAGTGTGCGGTGTGGTGGGGCCCGCTCGTGCGGACCGCGGGCCGCACCGCCGCCGTGCTCGGCACCGGCCGCGGCCCGACGGTCGTCGCCGAGGAGCAGGCCGAGGAACACCCGCCGACCGTCGCCAGCCTCGGTGACCTCGGCCCCTGGCTGTACGAACCGGACCGCGCCCTCCTGCGGGCCGGCCTCGTCGGCGCCGTGACAGCGGCGACAGGAGGCAGGGAGCTCGACGCGGGGGTCGGCTACGTGTCGGCGGGGCGGTCCGAGGACCTCCCCTTCGCCCGCCGGTATGCCGTGGTGGAGGCGATGCCGTTCAACGTCAAGGCCCTGCGGGGCTGGTTGCGCGACCGCGGGATCGACCGCCTCACGATCAAGAAGCGCGGCGTGAGCCTCGATGCCGACGCCCTCCGCAAGCAGCTGCGGCTGCCGCCCAAGGGTCGGACCGAGGCGACGGTGGTCATCACCCGGGTGCGCAGCCAACAGGTGGTGCTCGCGGTGCAGGGGGCCTGAAACGGCTCCCAGCCGCGCCAAACAGCCCCCTCCAGCGGCGAACGACCCTCCGCCGCCGCCGACACACCGTCCGCGTTACCGGAATGTGACTCCCCGCCCCGCGTTGGCTACGGTGGTCGGCGGCCTGTCGCTCCCCCGGCGCGGGCCACCCGACCGCACGCCGACAGCCCCGAGGTTCAGGACCCCGTGACCGAAGCCCCCCGCAGCACCGGACGCCACCGCGCCCCCCGCCGCTCCTGGACCGACCGCCTGCCCTCCCGCCCCGGCGGAGCCGTGCTCAAGGCCCTCGCCGCCGGCACCGCAGCGAGCGGCGTCGCGGTCGCGCTCGGGACCCCGGCCGGCCCGGCCGGCTGGGCGATGGCGCTCTCGGAGGGTCCGTCCGAGCCGGGCAACGTCGCAGTGGCCGCCCCCCGCGCGGCCGCCCCGCAGTCCCAGTCCTTCGGCCTCATCGGCTTCACCGCCACGGCCAAGCCCAAGCCCAAGCCCCAGCCCGAGCCGGCTCCGGACCCTGCGGCTGCCCGCACCTCGCAGCCCGCCTCCCGCTCGGCCGACTACTCCCGGGCCGACCTCGCCGGGATGAGCGGTATGTCCGACAACGCCGTCGCCGTGGTCAACGAGGTGAAGCGGGCCTTCCCCCACCTCAACGACATCGGCGGCTACCGTGCCGGCGACCCCGGCGACCACGGCAGCGGGAACGCCGTCGACATCATGTGTGGCACCTCGGACGGGGACGCCCTGGCCGAGCACCTGCAGGGCATGGCGGGCACCCTCAACATCAAGTACATCATCTGGAAGCAGCGGATCTGGTACCCCGGCGGCGGCTGGGAGCCCATGGAGGACCGCGGCAGCGCCACCGCGAACCACTACGACCACGTCCACGTCTCGGTGAACTGACGGTCCTCCTGCGCTGACGGTCTCGCCGAGCTGGCGCCGAGCCGGTGCCCCCGCCGCTACAGCGACGGGTCGGCCTGCGCGCCCTGCCGGCGCACCGCGGCGGCGCCGGCCTCCGTGGCCCGGCGCACCGCCTCGGCCCGCCCGTGGCCCTCGGCGAGCGCCGCCGCGAGGGCTCCGCAGAACGCGTCGCCGGCGCCGGTGGTGTCCACCACGTGAGGCGCCTCCACCGGGGCGCCCGGGAACTCCACACCGTCCCAGGAGCACCCCTCCCCGCCGAACGTCACCAGCAGCGAGCGCGGCACGCTGCCGGAGTCCGCGAGCGCCAGGGCCTCGTGCTCGTTCACGACCACCGGGTCGGCGAGGGCGGCCACGTCGTGCGGCAGGGCGGCATACGGCGCGGCGTTGACCACCACCCGCGCACCGCGGGACTGGGCGCGGCGTGCGGCCTCGGCCACCACGCGCAGCGGCACCTCGAGCTGCACGAGCAGCACGTCTCCGGGGCGGAGGCCGTCGAGGGGCCCGAGGTCGCCGGCGGTGACGTGGGCGTTGGCCCCCGGCACCACGACGATGGCGTTCTCGCCCTCACCGTCGACGGCGACCCAGGCCTGGCCGGTGCTCTCGCCCGCGACGACCCGCACCCCCGCGGTGTCGATCCCCCGCGCCCGGAGGCGGGCGAGGTAGCGCCGCCCGTCGGCGTCGTCGCCCACGCACGCCACCATGGCCACCCCCGCCCCTGCCTCGGCTGCCGCCACCGCCTGGTTGCCGCCCTTGCCACCGGCGAGACGGACGAGCGGCCCGACCGCGAGCACCGTCTCGCCGGGCCGGGGGTGCCGGTCCACCTCCGTGACGAGGTCGACGTTGAGGGAGCCGAGCACCACCACGCGGCCCATCAGGTGCGAGCCCCCGTGCCTGCCCGGCTCCGCGCCCCGGACACCGTCTCCAGCCACAGCTCGGCGTAGCGCTCGGCCTCGACCTCGAGGCACACGTCGACCGCTGCCGGCGCGACGCCGTGCGGGTCGTGGTCCAGGTCGCCGGACCAGTCCCTGCGGTCCACGATCGTGCGCCCGCGGGACCAGGTGCCGGCGAGCTCGACCCGCACCGGCAACCGGTGGGTCATGACGCCGGAGCGGTCGATGACGGCGCACACCGCGCCCGCGTCGCCGATGGTCGCGGCCGCGCTCGAGAAGCGCTGGCACTGGTAGGCGATGAGCCTCCCGCCGAGCTCGGCGGCACCGCGGCCACCGGCCCGCACCAGCTCCGCCGCCCGGGCGGCGCTCACCCGCGGCTCGTAGAAGACGTCGAGGCCGTACATCGTCACGGGGATCCCGAGCTCGCCCGCCGCGTCGAGGACGACGGCAGCGGCCTCGGGGTCGTGGAACACGTTGAACTCCGCCGACGCCGTGGCGTTGCCGACGTGGGCGGCGCCGCCCATGAAGACGATCTCGCGGATGCCTGCGGCCGCCTCGGGGTGGGTCCGCAGCAGCAGCGCGAGGTTGGTCAGCGGCGCCAACGGCACGAGGGTGATGCGGCGGTCGGGCGAGCCGTCCGCGGACGCCGCTGCCGCGGCGGCCAGCTCGTCGCGGAGGAGCTCGACGGCGTGGCGCGGGTCGGCGTGGGCCCGCGCCTTGGGCCAGTCGAGGTCGCCCATCCCGTCGAGTCCGTGGACGTGGGTGGCGTCCACGGGGTGCTCCAGCAGGGGGCGCGCCGCACCGCGCGCCACGGGGACGTCGAGGCGCCCGGCCGCCTCGAGGACGGTCAGGGTGTTGCGCACGACCGACTCCACCGGCGCGTTGCCGCCGGCGCACGTCACCGCCCGAAGGTCGAGGCCGGGGTGCAGGGCGGCGAGGAGCAGCGCGCAGGCGTCGTCCACCCCGGTGTCGACGTCGAGGATCACAGGCGTGGTCACGGCTCGATCGTGCCAGAGGCTACGTTGGAGCGGATGACCTCCCGCCTCCCGCACCGCCCCCGACCCCTGCTGTCGGCGCTCGTTGCCCTCCTCGCGGCCGGGGCCGGCTGCTCGCAGGCGGAGCCGACCCCGGCCGCCTCGACCGACGCCACGAGCGCGAGGACGGTCGCTCCGACGTCACGGACCTCCGAGCCCACGACGACCGACCCGACGACGACCACGGCGCCCTCGACGACCGCCACGAGGCCGGCACCCTCGTGCGCCGAGCGCGTCGTCGCGCGGCTCAGCCCGGCCCAGCGCGCGGGGCAGCTGCTCATGGTCGGCGTCCATCCCTCCGCGAGCCCGGCGGCGCTCGCGCGGCAGGTCTCGGACCAGCAGCTGGGCGGGGTGATCTTCCTCGGCGGATGGCACAGCGGTGCCGCCGACGTGCGCGCCGTGGCCACGCGGCTGCAGTCCGCGGCGACCTCCAGGGCGCGGTCGGCTCGCGGCGTGGGCGGCCTGCTCGTGGCGGCGGACCAGGAGGGCGGCCGGGTCCAGCAGCTGCGCGGCCCCGGCTTCACCCGGCTCCCGTCGGCGCGGGCGCAGGCCTCCCTCGACCCGGCGACGCTCCAGCGACGCGCCGCCTCGTGGGCCGGCGAGCTGAAGCGGGCCGGGGTCAACGTCAACCTCGCCCCGGTCGCCGACACCGTGCCGGCCTCGCTGGGCGACGGGAACGCCCCCATCGGGGCGCTGGACCGCGACTTCGTGCCCGGCAGCCCCAGCGCCAACGGCCGGTATGCCGCCGCGTTCGTCCGGGGCACGCTGGCCGGTGGTGTGGCCCCGGCCGCCAAGCACTTCCCCGGGATCGGCCGGCTCCGCTCGAACACCGACTTCTCCTCCGCCGGCATCACGGACCCGGTGACGAGCGCCACGGACCCCTACCTCGGTCCGTTCCGGGCGGCCATCGGCGCGGGCACGCCGCTGGTGATGGTGTCCTCCGCGCGCTACCCGAGGATCGACGCCGAGCGGCAGGCGCTGTTCTCCCCCACGGTCGTCAGCGGGCTGCTGCGCGCCCGGCTCGGATTCCGGGGTGTGGTCGTCACCGACGACGTGGGCGCGGCCGAGTCGGTCGCCGCGGTCCCCGTCGGCGAGCGGGCCACGCGCTTCGTGGCGGCCGGCGGCGACATCGTGCTGACGGCACAGCCGTCGCAGGCGGGCACCATGGTGGCCGCCCTGGTCGAGCGGGCTGCCGGACAGCCTGCCTTCGCCCGCCAGCTGCGCGACTCGGCCACGCGCGTCGTCGCCCTCAAGGTGCGGCTGGGCCTGGCCTCCTGCGAGCCCTGAGCACCTCTCCGCTCGGGCGGGGCGTCAGGCCTGGACCGCGGTGACCGGCATCGAGGAGTCGGCCGGGAGCGCGAGGTCCGAGGGGGTGCGCCCCCGCAGGACCATCTGGGCGCCGAGTGCCGCGACCATGGCACCGTTGTCGGTGCACAGGCCCGGACGTGGCACGCGCAGCGTGATGCCGGCGGCGTCACAGCGCTCCTGCGCCATCGCCCGCAGCCGGGAGTTCGCCGCGACCCCACCGCCGATCTGGAGGTTCTCGACGCCGTGCTCCCGGCAGGCGAGGACCGCCTTGCGGGTCAGGACGTCGACGACGGCCTCCTGGAAGCTCGCGGCGACATCGGCGACGGGCACCGGCTCCCCCGCACGCTCGCGGGCCTCGACCCAGCGCGCCACCGCGGTCTTCAGGCCGGAGAAGGAGAAGTCGAAGCGGTGCCGCTCCATGTCGCGGCCCGACGTGAGCCCCCTCGGGAAGTCGATCGCGACCGCACTGCCGTCGCGCGCGACCCGGTCGACATGGGGCCCGCCGGGGAACGGCAGCCCGAGCACGCGGGCCACCTTGTCGAACGCCTCGCCCGCTGCGTCGTCGATGGACGCCCCCAGCGAGCGCACGTCATGGGTGACGTCCGGCACGAGCAGCAGCGAGGAGTGGCCGCCGGAGACGAGCAGGGCCAGGGTCGGCTCCGGCAGCGGGCCGTGCTCGACGATGTCGACGGCGACGTGCGAGGCGAGGTGGTTGACGCCGTAGAGCGGGACCCCGAGGGCGACCGACAGCGACTTGGCGGCGGCCACGCCGACCATCAGGGCGCCCGCCAGGCCCGGACCCGAGGTCACGGCGACGGCGTCGAGGTCGGCGAGCCGGACGCCGGCGTCCCGGCAGGCTCGCTCGATGGTCGGGACCATGGCCTCCAGGTGGGCCCGGCTGGCGACCTCCGGCACGACGCCGCCGAAGCGGGCGTGCTCGTCGACACTGCTCGCGATCGCGTCGACGAGCAGGGTCTCGCCGCGCACGATCCCGACGCCGGTCTCGTCGCACGAGGTCTCGATGCCGAGGACGAGCGGCTGGTCGGCACTCACGCGGTGGCTCCCTTCAGGCGTCGCCTCATGATGTGGGCGTCGATCCCGCCCGGCTGGTAGTAGCGGCGGCGCGTCGTCAGCAGCTCGAAGCCGGCTCGCTCGTAGAGGGCCCGCGCCGCGAGGTTGTCGTCGCGCACCTCGAGCATGAGGAACTCGGCTCCCTCGCGCTCCGCCCGGTCGACCAGCTCGGCCAGCAGCCGGGCCCCCAGCCCGCGGCCCTGCGCTCGCGGGGCCACGGCGATCGTCATGACGTCGGCCACCTCGCCGCCGAGGTCGAGGCCCGCGTAGCCGACGATGCCCTCGGCGTCCTCCTCGACGACGTAGTCGCGGCGTGGCCGCCCGGCGAGCTCGGACCACCAGGTCGGCTCGGCCCAGGCGTCGTGCGGGAACAGCTGGCGCTCGAGGGCGGCGAGCTCCTCGATGTCGGTCCAGCGCATCTCGCGCAGCGTCACCCTCCGGCCCTCCCGTCCCGCGCCGCGGGCAGCGCCGGCTTGCGGGGGTGCGAGGGGACGGCGTCGGGCCGGCGCAGGTAGAGCGGCTCCACCGGCAGGGCGCGCCCCTCGGCGAGCTCGTCCAGGGCGACCTCGGCGAGCGCCGCGGCGCTGACGTCGAGCGGTCCGGCCGACGGGTCGAGGTCACCGGGGTAGAGCAGCGCACCCCTGCCGACGACGGACGCACCTCCCAGCCGCTCCCCCACCGTCGCGGGGTGGTCCACGGCCGGGTCGGTGAGCCGTGCGGCGCGCGGCGGCGCCCCGTCCGTGCCGGGGACGGCGGCATACCGCGCCCAGTAGACCTCCTTGCGCCGGGCGTCGGTCGCGACCACGAACTCCCCTGCCACCGCGCCGGTGCGGACCGCCTCGTGGGCGAGGGCGTCGAGGCTGCACACGCCGTGCACCGGTATGCCGCGGGCGTGGGCGAACACCGTTGCCGTCACCATGCCGACGCGCAGGCCGGTGAAGGGGCCGGGGCCGACTCCCACCGCCACGGCCTCGACGTCCTCCGGCCGGCGGCCCGCCTCGGCGAGGACGGCGGTGATGCCGGGGGCGACGTGCTCGGTGTGGCGGCGGGCGTCGAGGGTCGTGTGCTCGGCGAGGGTGCGGGTCCCGTCGTGGAGCGCCACCGCGATGGCCGAGGTGGAGGTGTCGATCGCGAGCAGCAGCACGGCGCTCAGGCTACTTCGGTGAGGCCGGCGAGGGCGGCGCGGGCCTGCTCGCCCTCCCACCTCGGGCCCCGGGCCGCCAGGGTGACCGTGCGCTCGTCGTGCCCACGCAGCGTGACCTCGAGCCGGTCGTCGGAGAGCCCCTCGGCCAGGCCGTGGCCCCACTCGACGATGGTGACGGAGTCCTCGAGCGAGGTGTCGAGGTCGAGGTCGTCGAGCTCCGCCAGCCCCCCGAGCCGGTAGGCGTCGACGTGGACCAGCGCCGGACCGCCCACGAGGGTGGGGTGCACGCGCGCGATGACGAACGTCGGCGAGGTCACCGGGCCGCGGACGCCGAGGCCCTCGGCGATGCCCTGGGTCAGGGTGGTCTTCCCGGCCCCCAGGTCGCCGGTCAGCACCACGAGGTCCCCGGCGCGCAGCACCTCCCCGAGCCGCGCACCCCAGGCCCGGGTGTCCTCCGCGGACGCGAGCCGGACCTCGACGGTCGGGGCGCTCGCCCCGGCCGCACCACCCTCAGGAGGCATCGCGGTCCTTCTGGCGGGCCCGGGCGACGCGGCGACGCTTGGCGAGGTCGGTGAGCGTGCGACGCACCCGCGGCTTGCGCTCGATGTGGATGCCCTCCTCGGCCGCACGCAGTCCCCGCTCGACGAGGGAGAGGAACAGCCCGGTGATGACCTCGGGGTGCTCGAGCATGATGATGTGGCCGGCCTCGTTGATGACGACGTGCTCGGCACCGGGGACCAGGTTCACGATGGCCTCGCTGTGGTCGGGCGGCGTCAGGAGGTCCTGCATGCCGTTGACCACGAGCGTCTCGATGCCGTGGAAGTGCTTGAGCGCCTCCTGCTTGTCGTGCTCACCGATCGAGGGCAGGAAGTCGGACATCACCGTGAAGGGGGTGCCGAAGATCATGTCGCCGGTGTAGCGAACGGCGGCCGGGGCGACGGGTGAGGCGAAGCTGTAGCGCTCGACGATGAAGTCCTCGAGGTCGCGGCCGACGTGGCGCACCGAGCTGAGCCACTCCTGGCGGGTGCCGAGCCGGTCGAGCACCCCCGGGCCCACCCGGCCGATCAGCTTCCCGATGAGCTGGCCGAACCCGAGCGAGACCATGTCCCGGCCCCCGGCGCTCGTGGCGACGAAGGCGGCGGCGATGACCCGCTCGCGGACCACCTCCGGGAACTGCTCGGCCATGGACATCACCGTCATGCCGCCCATGGAGTGCCCGATGAGGACGAGCCGGCCCTCGGGGGCGGCCTCCTCGATGACCCGGTGGAGGTCGCGGCCGAGCTGGTCGATCGTGCTGGACTCGCGCGAGCCCTGCTCCGACTGGCCGTGGCTGCGCTGGTCCCACAGCACGACCCGGTAGCCCGCCTGGACCAGCGCCCGGCGCTGGAGCACCCAGCTCTTGAGGCTGAGCGTGTAGCCGTGGCAGAAGACCACCGTGGGATGGTCGGGGTGGGCCGCGCCCGGGTCCGGCTCGTCGACCTCGACGTGCAGGGGCACCCCGTCGCTCGCGACGACCACCAGCTCCTTGTCGGCGACGTGCTCGTAGGCGCCCGTCGGCGTCAGGGTGGACAGTGCCCGGCGCCGGCTCTTGGTGAGGCGGTCGGCGGCGATGCCCGCCGCGGTCGCGGCCCCGGCGGCAGCCAGCCCGATCCCCAGCCCGAGGGCGGTCGACGTGGGGCGCGGGGTCACAGCGCTGCCTCTCCGGTGTACGAGCGGGGGATGCGTGCTCCCACCCTCGTCACGATCTCGTAGTTGATGGTGTCGGTGGCGACCGCCCAGTCCTGCGCGGTCGGCTCACCGTCGGCGCCGCGGCCGAAGAGCACCACCGTCTCGCCGGCGGACCCGTCGAAGTCGGGGCCGAGGTCGAGGACGAACTGGTCCATGCACACCCGGCCGGCGATGGCGAGCCGGCGCCCGCGGACGAGGGCCGGCCCGACGCTGCTCGCGTTCCGTGGGATCCCGTCGGCGTAGCCCATCGGCACGAGGCCGAGCAGCGTCTCCCGACCGGTGGTGTAGGTGTGGCCGTAGGAGATGCCCTGCCCGGCCGGGCACGGCTTCACCGACGAGAGGTGCGCGGTGAGCCGCATGGCCTCGCGCAGCCCGTAGTCCTCCGGGGCGCCGAGGTCGGGGACGGGCGAGAGCCCGTAGACGGCGAGGCCGGGACGGACGAGGTCGTAGTGGGCCGAGGGGTTGGTCAGGGTCGCCGCCGAGTTGGCGAGGTGGCGCACCTGGGGGCGCAGGCCCGCCCGCTCGACCTGGCCGAGGATGACCTCGAAACGCTCCTGCTGCGCCTTCACGGTCGGGTGTTGGGGGGCATCGGCGTAGGCGAAGTGGGAGAACACCCCGACCAGGATGACCACACCCTCCGCCACGAGCGCGGCGGTCGAGGTGACGAGCCCGTCGAGCTCCTCGCCCCAGGCGCCGTTGCGGCCGAGGCCCGTGTCGACCTTGAGGTGGATCCGGGCGGGGACCCCCTCGCCGCGCGCCGTGGTCGCGATCGCGTCGAGCGCCCACTGGGACGACACGGAGAGGTCGATCCCGAGCCGCACCGCCTCCGTGAAGTCCTGGCCCGGGACGTGCAGCCAGCTGAGCACGGGCACCTCGACCCCGGCCTTGCGCAGCTCGACCGCCTCGGGCAGCTGGGCCACGCCCAGCCAGGTCGCGCCGCCGGCGAGCGCGGCGCGGGTACTCGGCAGCAGGCCGTGCCCGTAGGCGTCGGCCTTGACCACGGCCATGACCTCGGCGCTCCCGGCTCGCTCCTTGAGGGCTGCGACGTTGCCGCGGATGGCGGAGAGGTCGACCTGGGCGCACGCCGGAAGCCCGGGTGGGACGGGGCCAAAGGTGCTGGTCAGTGCTGTGGCGCTCATCGCGGCCAGTCTGTCAGACCGTCTGTGCGGTCTGCGGCCAAGGGCAGGTCGCCCGGGCGGGTCACCTCCGCAGCAGGGCCGCCACGGTGGCCGGTATGCCGTGCGCCACCGCGAGCGCGCGGACCGGGCCGCCGGGGTTGGCGTCGTCGGCGGCGACGCCGTGGATCAGCGCGGCGAGGCTTCCGGCGTCGAGCGGGTCCAGCCCTGCGGCGAGGAGCGTGCCCGCGAGGCCGGCCAGCACGTCCCCGGCACCCGCCGTGGCCAGCCAGGCAGGGGCGTCGTTCTGGGAGCGGACGGGCTGGCCGGAGGCGGTCGGGGGGACGACCAGCGTCGTCGCCCCCTTGAGCAGGACCGTGGCGTTCGTGAGGTCGGCCGCCAGCCGGGCGCTCGCGACGGGCGCGGCCTCGACGTCGTGGCGGCTGACGTCCCGGCCCTGCAGCCGGGTCAGCAGGCGGGCCAGCTCGCCGGCGTGCGGGGTCAGCAGCGTGGGTGCGAGGCGCTGACCCTGCACGAGGTCCAGTCCCCCGGCGTCGAGGAGCACGGGCAGGTCGCCCGCCAGGGCCCTGGCTGCCGCCTCCACCTGCTCCTGCGCTCCGGCGCCGGCCGCAGTGGTGTCCACGCCGGGGCCGATGACCCAGGCCTGCACCTGCCCGTCCCCGACGACCGCCTCGGGGACGCGCGCGCGGACGAGCTCGGTGGGGCGCTGGGGCCCGAGGTAGCGGACCATCCCGGCGCCGCTGCAGACCGCGGCAGTGCAGGTCAGGACCGCGGCCCCGGTGTACTGCTCGCCCCCGGCGACGACGCCGACGACACCGCGGGAGTACTTGTCGTCACCGGCGCCGGGGACCGGCCACAGCCGCGGGACGTCGTCGCGGGTCAGGCGCTGCACGGCGGGCGGGGTCTCCACCGTGAGCCCGATGTCGACCACGGTGAGACGGCCGGTCGCCGGCTCCGTCGCAGGGAGCAGGTGAACGGGTTTGGGCACCCCGAAGGTGACGGTCTCGTCCGCGAACACCGCGTCGGGGGAGGCGCACTCCCCCGCGGGGTCCTGGCCCGACGGCAGGTCGACCGCGAGCACGTAGGCGTCGTCGGGGATGGCGTCGGCCCAGGGCTGCGCCTCGGCGGGGAGGCCGGGGCGCCCACCGATGCCGAGGAGGCCGTCGAGGACGAGGTCCGCGTCTGCCAGCGGCGCGCGCCACGCGTCCCCGCTGCCGTCGAGCACCTCCACCCCCGCCTGTTCCGCCGTCGCCCGGCCGCCCTCGTGGACCGGCCACGGACCGTGGACGGCCCCGACCCGGTGACCGTCGCGCGCGAGCAGCGCCGCGGCATACAGGGCGTCGCCGCCGTTGTTGCCGGGGCCGACGAGGGCCACCACCTGACTGCCCCCGGTCTCGGCCAGCCGGGCCTCGGCGACCTCGGCCAGGCCCTGCGCCGCGCGCGCCATCAGCTCGCCGCTCGGCAGCGTGGCCATCAGCGCGGACTCGGCCGCGCGGACGTCGGCGGCGTCCCAGGCGCTGATCACGCTCAGCCCTCCGCGACCACGACCGCGGAGGCGATGCCCGCGTCGTGGGAGAGCGAGACGTGCAGGGCGTGGACCCCGAGGGCCTCGGCGCGGGCCGCGACGGTGCCGGCCACCTGGAGGTGCGGCCGGCCGTCGTCTCCCCGGTGCACCGTGCAGTCGTGCCAGTGCAGCCCGACCGGTGCCCCGAGGGCCTTGGCCAGCGCCTCCTTGGCCGCGAACCGCGCCGCGAGCGAGTTCAGCACCAGCTGCCGCTCGGACTCGGTGAAGAGGCGGTCCCGCAGGCCGGGGGTGCGCTCCAGGCTCTGCCCGAAGCGCTCGACGTCCACCACGTCGATCCCGACCCCGATGATCACGCGGCCCGGCTCACTCGACCGTGACGGACTTGGCCAGGTTGCGCGGCTGGTCGACGTCGAGGCCCTTGGCGCTCGAGAGGTGCAGGGCGAAGACCTGCAGCGGCACCACGCTCAGCAGCGGCGCGAGCAGCGGCGAGGACTGCGGGATGCGGATCACCTCGTCGGCGAACGGCACGACGTCCTCGTCGCCGTCCTCGGCGATGACGAGGGTCCGGGCGCCGCGGGCGCGGATCTCCTGGATGTTGGAGACCACCTTGCCGTGCAGGCCGTGCGGGGTGTCCGGGCTGGGGACGACGATGAAGACCGGCTGGCCCGCCTCGATGAGCGCGATCGGCCCGTGCTTGAGCTCGCCGGCCGCGAAGCCCTCCGCGTGGATGTAGGCGAGCTCCTTGAGCTTGAGTGCGCCCTCCATGGCGACGGGGAACCCGACGTGGCGACCCAGGAAGAGCACCGAGCGGGTGTCCGCCATGAACCGGGCGATCTCCTTGACCCGGCCCATGCGGGTGAGGAGGTCCTCGATCTTGCCGGGGATGCCCTGGAGCTCCTTCATCACGGCCTGCGCCTCGTCGGCGTAGGTGCCGCCGCGCAGCTGGGCGAGGTAGAGGCCGAGCACGTAGCTGGCGGTGATCTGGGCCAGGAACGCCTTGGTCGAGGCGACGGCGATCTCCGGGCCCGCGTGGGTGTAGAGCACGGCATCCGACTCGCGCGGGATGGTCGAGCCGTGGGTGTTGCAGATGGAGAGGGTGCGGGCGCCCAGCTCGCGGGCGTGGCGCACCGCCATCAGGGTGTCCATGGTCTCGCCGGACTGGCTGATGGAGACCACGAGGGTGCGGTCGTTGACCACCGGGTCGCGGTAGCGGAACTCGTGGGCGAGCTCGACCTCGACCGGGATGCGGGTCCAGTGCTCGATGGCGTACTTCGCGACCATCCCGGCGTAGGCGGCCGTGCCGCACGCGATGATGACGATCTTGTCGATGGTGCGCAGGTCGTCCTCGGAGATCTCCATCTGGTCCAGGACCAGGCGACCGTGCTCGTCGGTGCGCCCGAGCAGGGTGTCGCCGACGGCGTGGGGCTGCTCGTTGATCTCCTTCTCCATGAAGGTGGCGTAGCCGCCCTTCTCGGCCGCCGCGGCGTCCCAGGTGACCTCGTAGCGCTTGCCCTCGGCCGGGCTCCCGTCGAAGTTGATGACGGTGGCGCCCTCGGGGGTGATGGTGACGATCTGGTCCTGGCCGAGCTCCAGCGCGCTGCGGGTGTGGCCGATGAAGGCCGCCACGTCGGAGCCGAGGAAGTTCTCGCCGTCGCCGAGGCCGACGACGAGCGGGCTGTTGCGGCGGGCGCCGACGACGACACCCGGCGCGTCCTCGTGGACGGCGAGCAGGGTGAAGGCGCCCTCGAGGCGGTTCACGACCTGCTGCATGGCCGTGGTGAGGTCGCCGGTCCCCTGGTAGGCGGCGGCCAGGAGGTGGGCCACCACCTCGGTGTCGGTCTCGGAGCGGAAGGCGGTGCCCTCGGCCACCAGCTTGTTCTTGAGGGAGTGGAAGTTCTCGATGATGCCGTTGTGGATCAGGGCGAGGCGCTCGTCGTCCCCCCCGCGGTGGGGGTGCGCGTTGGCGTCGGTGGGGCCGCCGTGGGTGGCCCAGCGGGTGTGCCCGATACCGGTGGTGGCCGGGGGGAGCTCGTCGGCCTCGAGGGCCTCGCGCAGGTTGGCCAGCTTGCCGGCACGCTTCTCGGTCACCACGCCGTCGGCGGTGACGAGGGCCACGCCGGCGGAGTCGTACCCGCGGTACTCGAGGCGGGCCAGGCCCTCCATGACGACGTCCAGTGCCTTGTCGTCGATGCTCGGGCCGACGTAGCCAACAATTCCACACATGAACGCCAGCCTAATGGCTGCGCCGACCTGCCCTGCGCGGCGACAGGCGCTAGGCAACAATGGCCGCCGTGACCCACCCCGCCGGCACCGCCACGATCCCCTCGCCCTATGTCGAGCTCGACCGTGCGGCGTGGGCGCGGCTGCGGGAGAACCAGCCGCTCAGCCTCTCCGCCGACGACGTCACCCGGCTGCGCGGCCTCGGTGACCGCCTCGACCTCGCCGAGGTGGAGGAGGTCTACCTCCCCCTGTCGCGGCTGCTCAACTTCTACGTGGGGGCGACGGCGGGCCTGCACCGGATCACCACGGACTTCCTCGGCGAGCGGCCGGAGAAGACGCCCTTCGTCATCGGGGTGGCCGGCTCGGTCGCCGTCGGCAAGTCCACGACCGCCCGCATCCTGCGCGAGCTGCTCGCCCGCTGGCCCGGCACCCCCCGGGTCGAGCTGGTCACCACCGACGGCTTCCTCTACCCCAACGCCGAGCTGGAGCGCCGGGGGATCCTGCAGCGCAAGGGTTTCCCGGAGTCCTACAACCGTCGGGCGCTGTTGCGGTTCGTCGCGGAGGTGAAGGCGGGCAAGGCCGAGGTCTCGGCGCCGGTGTACTCCCACCTCACCTATGACATCGTCCGCGGCGAGCGCGAGGTCGTGCGCCAGCCGGACGTCCTGGTCGTCGAGGGGCTCAACGTGCTCCAGGCGCCCCGGGTCCAGCCCGATGGCCGGGTGGGGCTGGCCGTCAGCGACTTCTTCGACTTCACGGTCTACGTCGACGCCCGCACGGCCGACATCAAGCGCTGGTACGTCGAGCGCTTCCTGCGGCTGCGCGAGACGGCCTTCGCCGACCCGCACTCGTACTTCCACCGCTACGCCGGGCTCTCCGACGAGGAGGCCCGCGCCACGGCCGCGTCGATCTGGGAGAGCATCAACGAGCCCAACCTGCGCGAGAACGTCCTGCCCACCCGGGGCCGCGCCACCCTGGTGCTCAGCAAGGGCGAGGACCACAGCGTCCGCCGCGTGCGCCTGCGCAAGCTCTAGGCCGGGCGACCCTCCTGCCCCCGGAGCATCATGGGGGCATGAGCGAGCAGGAGCAGAACACCCCGACCGTGCCCGCGACCCGCACCGAGCACGACTCGATGGGCGAGGTGCAGGTTCCGGCCGACGCGCTGTGGGGCGCCCAGACGGCCCGCGCGGTCGAGAACTTCCCGGTGTCGGGGCAGCCGGTGCCGGTCGCGGTCGTGCACGCCCTGGCGCTGCTCAAGGGCGCGGCGGCGGAGGTCAACGCCCGTCTCGGCGTGCTCGACCCCGAGCGGGCCGAGGCCATCGCGGCAGCCGCCGCCGAGGTGGCGGCCGGGCGCCACGACGAGCAGTTCCCCGTCGACGTCTTCCAGACCGGCTCGGGCACGTCGACGAACATGAACGCCAACGAGGTCATCGGCCGGATCGCCCACCTGGCCACCGGGTTGGACGTCCACCCCAACGACCACGTCAACGCCGGCCAGTCGAGCAACGACACCTTCCCCAGCGCGCTCCGCATCGCCGCCACGCTCGCCGTGCACCAGCAGCTCGCCCCCGCCCTGGTACGCCTCGCCGAGGCTCTCGGCGCCAAGGAGGAGGAGCTCGCCGACGTCGTCAAGGCCGGGCGCACCCACCTCATGGACGCCGTCCCGGTCACCCTGGGCCAGGAGTTCCGTGGCTACCGCCGGCAGGTCGAGCTGGGGCTGCAGCGTGCCCTGGCCGGCGCCCGCGCCACGGCGGAGCTGCCGCTCGGGGGGACGGCCGCGGGCACCGGCCTCAACGCCGCGCCGGGGTTCGCTGCCGACGTCATCGCCCTGGTGAGCGAGCGCACCGGGGTGACCTTCCGGGAGGCGGAGGACCACTTCGAGGCGCAGTCCGCCCAGGACGCCGTGGTGGAGCTGAGCGGAGCGCTCAAGGTCCTGGCGGTGAGCCTGACGAAGATCTGCAACGACCTGCGGTGGATGTCGTCCGGGCCCCGCGCCGGTCTCGGCGAGATCCGGCTGCCCGACCTGCAGCCGGGCTCGAGCATCATGCCGGGCAAGGTCAACCCGGTGGTGTGCGAGGCCACCCTGATGGCGTGTGCCCAGGTCGTCGGCAACGACGCCACGATCACGATGGCGGGGGCGGCAGGCAGCTTCGAGCTGAACGTCATGCTGCCGGTGATGGCCCGCAACGTCCTGGAGTCCGCGCACCTGCTGGCCGCGACGAGCCGGCTCCTCGCCGACCGGTGCGTCGAGGGCATCGAGGCCGACGCGGAGCGGTGCCGCGACCTCGCGGAGGGCTCGCCCTCGATCGTGACCCCGCTCAACCGGTTCATCGGCTACGAGGCGGCAGCCGCTGTCGTCAAGCAGTCGGTCCGGGAACGCCGGCCGATCCGCGACGTCGTGGTCGACCGCGGGCACGTCGCCTCGGGGGAGCTCACCGAGCAGCAGCTCGACGAGGCCCTCGACGTGCTGCGGATGGCGCGCCCCGAGGCGTAGCCGGCCGGCCGCGGCTCAGTACCAGTGGGGGCTGCGGCTCTGCCACTGCGCCCAGGCGCTGCACGGGCTGCCGTAGCGGCTCTCGATGTACTGCAGGCCCCACTTGATCTGGGTGACGGGGTTCTCGCGCCAGTCGGGGGCGATGCTGGCCATCTTCGAGCCGGGCAGCGACTGCGGGATGCCGTAGGCACCCGAGGAGGGGTTCTCGGCCTGGTAGTTCCAGTTGCTCTCGCCCTCCCACAGGTTGTCGAGGCAGGAGAACTGGCTGTCGTCCCAGCCGTGCTCCGGCAGGAGCACCCGGGCGGCCGCGCGGGGGTCGTCCTTGGCGCGGGCGATGATGGCGTCGCGCTTGGCCTCCAGCGCCTGGCGCTCCTTCTCGCGGGCGGCACGCTCGGCGGCCTCCTTGCGGGCGCGGGCGGCCGCGGCCTCGGCGGCGAGCCGGTCGCGGCGGTCCTTCTCCTGGAGGGCGGCCGCGCTGGCGTTGGCGTCGCTGCGGGCGCTGGCGAGCTGCGCGTCGTTCTCGATCTGCAGGTCGGACTGCTCGTTGGCCTGCTCGATCGCCTGGGCGCTCACGGTGAACCCGGCCTGCTCGGTCTGGTGGCGGTCGCTGGCCTGGTACCCCGCGGCGGTCGTGGCCACGACGGCCAGCCCGAGCGCGGCGGTCACGGCGGGACGGCGCAGCGCGCGGACGACCATCGAGGGTCGGGGCGGGGACGAGTGCCGGGCAGACCTCGAGGGTGCCGGGGCATTGCGGTGCCGACCGGCGTACGGGGAGCTCATTCGGTGTGTCCTCCAGCGGCGGGGCGCCCGGGGCAGGCGCGCCGCCGTTGTCACTTCCAGGGGGCAGGGCAGGGTGTCGTGCGACGGTGCTGCGTCTGTGCTGGCGCCACCCGATCACAGCGGGTGGCGCGTTACCAAACCGAGATGTTAGCGCATTCATCGGCCCCCGAACCGGACACATCCCCACTTTCTGGGCGCGATCGTGCCCCGTCTCACAGTCCGTGGCTCGGGAGGCCGAGTCACGAACCTGTCGCGCGGCGGGCGAGGCCCGCCGGGCAGCGCAGGGCGCCCGCGCCCCGGAGAACGGGAGGGCGCGGGCGCCCAGGCCTGGCTTGCGTCGCAGCTAGATCTCGAGCCCCTCGAGCAGGTCGGTGACCAGGGCTGCGATCGGGCTGCGCTCGCTGCGGGTCAGGGTGACGTGGGCGAAGAGCGGGTGGCCCTTGAGCGCCTCGATGACCGCGGCGACGCCGTCGTGCCTGCCCACGCGCAGGTTGTCGCGCTGCGCCACGTCGTGGGTCAGGACCACCTTGGAGTTCTGCCCGATCCGGGAGAGCACGGTCAGCAGGACGTTGCGCTCCAGCGACTGCGCCTCGTCGACGATGACGAACGCGTCGTGGAGCGAGCGGCCGCGGATGTGGGTCAGGGGCAGGACCTCGAGCATGCCGCGGTCCATGACCTCCTCGACGACCTCGTGCGAGACGAGCGCGCCGAGGGTGTCGAAGACCGCCTGCGCCCAGGGGCCCATCTTCTCGGACTCGCTGCCCGGCAGGTAGCCGAGCTCCTGCCCACCGACGGCGTACAGCGGACGGAAGACGACGACCTTGCGCTGCTGCCTCCGCTCCATCACCGCCTCGAGGCCGGCGCACAGGGCGAGGGCGCTCTTGCCGGTGCCGGCGCGGCCGCCGAGGCTGACGATGCCCACATCGGGGTCGAGCAGCAGGTCGAGCGCGATGCGCTGCTCCGCGCTGCGCCCGTGCAGGCCGAACGCGTCGCGGTCACCACGCACCAGCCGGATCTGCTTGTCGGCGCCGACGCGCCCGAGGCCGCTGCCGCGGGGCGAGAGCAGCACGAGCCCGGTGTGGCACGGCAGCTCGGCCGCCTGGGCGTGCTCGACACGCCCGTGCTCGTAGAGGGCGTCCATCTCCTCGACCGTGACGTCGAGCTCGGTCATGCCGGTCCACCCGCTGTCCACGGCGAGCTCGGCGCGGTACTCCTCGGCCGCGAGCCCCACCGCCGACGCCTTGACCCGCATCGGCAGGTCCTTGCTGACGATGGTGACGTCGTGGCCCTCGTTCGAGAGGTTCTTGGCGACCGACAGGATCCGGGTGTCGTTGTCGCCGAGGCGGAAGCCCGCCGGCAGCGAGCTGGGGTCCGTGTGGTTGAGCTCGACCCGCAGCGTGCCGCCGTCCTCCCCCACGGCGACCGGGGCGTCGAGCCGGCCCTCCTTGATCCGCAGCTCGTCCAGCATCCGCAGCGCGGTCCGCGCGAAGTACCCCAGCTCGGGGTGGTGGCGCTTCCCCTCGAGCTCGGTGACCACCACGACCGGCAGCACCACCTCGTGCTCGGCGAAGCGCAGCATGGCCCGTGGGTCGGAGAGCAGCACCGAGGTGTCGAGGACGAACGTGCGGTATGCCGGTGGCGCACCCCTGCGGGCGGGCACGGTTCGGGTGCGGGTCGGGGTCTCTGTGCGCGCGGGGGCGCTGGCCGAAGCGGAGGAACTGCTGGGACGACGGTTCGTGCTCGATGTCGAGGCCATCTCACTCCTTGGCACAGCGCGCGGTCTGCGCGGTGCGCCTACTCGCGAACGAGGTGCCGGGACCAGGCCTTCCCACCGCGGCGGGACCGGTTCCGGCCCTCCGCTCGGAGCTGCTCTCGCTCCATGTGATGGGCCTCCCGAACGCGGTGCGGGTGCTCCGCGTCACTGCCGACGGTACGACTGCGGCACTCCAGAACGTGGAAGACCAGGGGCGTGTCGCGAGGTGTTCACACCAACTTCAGCCGTTCGGCCGACGAACCCTCCCCAACCACCCGACCCGGGCCTCGGGCGCGCCTACGCCGGACGGCGAGGGGGGGTGGAGGCAGGCCGGAGAGCGATGCGGAGGAAGCCGGTGCAGGGCTAGGACCCGAAGCGGCGGTGCCGCTCGGAGTAAGCCCTCAGGGCGCGCAGGAAGTCGACATGCCGGAAGTCGGGCCAGTAGGCCTCGCAGAAGTAGAACTCGCTGTGCGCGCTCTGCCACAGCAGGAACCCGGACAGGCGCTGCTCGCCGGAGGTCCGGATGACGAGGTCCGGGTCGGGCTGGCCCTTGGTGTAGAGGTGCTCCGCGATGTGCTCCACCTCGAGCGTCTCGGCCAGCTCCTCGATGGTGGTGCCGTTGGCCGCGTGCGCGATGAGCAGCGACCGGACCGCGTCGGTGATCTCCTGCCGGCCGCCGTAGCCCACGGCGACGTTGACCACCATCCCCGTGACGCCGGCGGTCGCGTCTGCGCTCTCCTTGAGCCGGCGGGCCGTCTCGGCGGGCAGGAGGTCGGGCGAGCCGACCGGGTTGATCCGCCACCGGCCGGTCTCCGCCAGGTCGGCCACGGTGTTCTCGATGATCTCCAGCAGCGGCGCGAGCTCTGCGGCCGGGCGGTTGAGGTTGTCGGTCGACAGCAGCCAGAGCGTGACCACCTCGACCCCGGCGTCCTCGCACCACGACAGGAAGTGGGCGATGTTGTCGGCCCCCGCCTGGTGCCCTTCCTTGGTGCCGGCCCCGCGCGCCTTCGCCCACCGCCGGTTGCCGTCCAGCATGACCCCGACGTGGCGCGGAAGCGTGGCGCCCTTGAGGCTGCGGCGGAGCCGCCGCTCGTACGCGGCATACAGCGGGTCGCGCAGGGCCAAGGGGACTCCTCGGGTCGGCGGGCATCGGTCGGGCGGTCGGCGGGCGGCGCTCGTGAGCGCCTCAGGCACACGCTACTCCCGGCGCCGGGCCCGTGGCCGCTACGCGGCCTGGCGATGGCATCGAGCGCCACGCCCGAGAACCTACGCGCTAGTAACTTACGGAGCCGTAGGTTATGCTCTCCGGATGGCCCCCTCACCCACCCCAGACGAGCGCGGCCCCCTCGAGACGGTGGTCGACGCGGTCAAGCCGCGGCTTCGCGGCTGGCTGCACGCCGGCATGGTGCCCCTGACCGTGGCCGCCGGGATCGTGCTGATCGCCCTGGCGCCGAACACCCCGGCCCGCATCGCCGCCGCGGTCTTCTCCGTCACCGCCTGGCTGCTGTTCGGCACGTCCGCCGTGTACCACCGCGGCAACTGGTCGCCACGCGTGGCGGCGGTGCTGAAGCGCCTGGACCACTCCAACATCTTCCTCATCATCGCCGGCAGCTACACGCCGTTCGCGTTGCTCCTGCCGGAGGGACAGGCCCGCACCATGCTGCTCATCGTGTGGGTCGGCGCGGTCGCCGGCGTGCTCTTCCGGGTCTTCTGGGTGCATGCGCCCCGATGGCTCTACACCCCGATCTACGTCGCGCTCGGCTGGGTGGCCGTCTTCTACCTCGGCCCCCTGCTGCAGCACGGCGGCCCGGCGATCGTCGCCCTGCTCGCGACGGGCGGCCTGCTCTACACGCTCGGCGCCCTCGTGTACGGCCTCAAGCGGCCCAACCCCTCGCCCCGGTGGTTCGGCTTCCACGAGATCTTCCACAGCCTCACGGTGGCCGCCTTCGCCGCGCACTACGTCGCGGCGTCGATCACGGTCTACAGCGCCGGGGCCTGACCCCTCACCCCTGGGGGGCGTTCTCCCACAGGCCCACGACGTTGCCCTCCGGGTCCTTGAAGTAGGCCGCGAAGCCCATCTCGCCCACGGCGGCCCGGCCGGACATGACCTGACCGCCCTGCGCCTCGATCTCCTTGAGCTTGGCGTCGATGTCCTCGACGTCGATGACGACGTTGACCGCACCCGTGCTCTGGTCGCGCGGCGCCAGGCCGCCGTTGATGTAGCCCGGTTCGTGCGGGCCCTGCTCTCCGGTGGGGCCGGTGGTCACCATGACGTAGCCACCGAACTCACCGGGCAGGGCCTGCAGGTCCCACCCGAAGAGCCCCCGGTAGAACGACATGGCCCGCTCCGCATCGTCGAACGGGATCTCGAAGTGCACGACGCGACCACTCATGGCGCGACCTCCTGGCCTCAGGGACGTGTGCGGCCAGTCTCCTCCCGGCCCTCGCGCCCGTCATCCCCCTCCGGGGTGGTACCGGCGGCGTCGTCCTGCTCGCTGGACTCGTCGCCCTCGCGGGCGACCTGCCCCTCCGGGCCGTCGGCCTCACCCGCGGGCACGCCCCGTGCCTCTGCCTCCGCCTCACGCTGGCGCTCCTCGGCCCGGTAGGACATCCGCCTCATCCGCGCGTTCATGTTGCGCATGAGCAGCCACAGGGCGATGGCCAGGACGAAGAAGGCGATGAAGGCGCCCAGGCCCGGCGAGACGGCGGTGCTGGGGGTGTTCACGCGGGGTCCTTCCGACCGTCGTAGGCGAGCTCGAGGCCCGACTTGGTCGCCAGGGCGTCCGCGCTCGCGACGTCCCCCAGACCGGCGAACAGGTCGTCCTCGATGGGCACGACCGGGACGTAGGACAGCGCCGCCTCGTACTCCTCGGTGGGCCAGACCTGCTGCTGGACCTCCCGCGGCACCCGGAAGAAGGTGCCGTCCGGGTCGATCTGCGTGGCGTGGGCGAGCAGCGCCTGGTCGCGCCGGTCGTAGTAGTCGGCGCAGTGGATGCTGGTCGTCACCGTCCGGGGGGTGCGGTCCTGCCAGTGCTCCAGCCACTCGGCATACGGGCTCTCCTCCTCCAGCGCGGTGAGCGCCTCGTGGAAGGCGACGATCCGCTCCCTGCTGAAGGTCTGGTTGTAGTAGATCTTCAGTGGCTGCCACGGCTCGCCGGCGTGCGGGTATGCCGCGGGGTCCCCGGCGGCGGCGAAGGCCGCCATCGAGACGGTGTGGCACATGATGTGGTCCGGGTGCGGGTAGCCGCCGTTCTCGTCGTAGGTCGTCATCACGTGCGGGCGGAAGCGGCGGATCTCGCGGACCAGCGCCTCGGTGGTGACGTCGAGGGGCTCGAGCGCGAAGCACCCGTCGGGCAGCGGCGGGAGGGGGTCACCCTCGGGCAGGCCGGAGTCGACGAAGCCGAGCCAGGTGTGCTGGACCCCGAGGATCGCCTGCGCCCGGGCCATCTCCTCACGGCGCACCCGCGGCAGGTCGCGCAGGATGTGGATGTCGTCGACGAGCTTGGGGTTGAGGATGTCGCCCCGCTCGCCGCCGGTGCACGAGACCACCAGGACGTCGTGGCCCTCGTCGACGTACTTCGCCATCGTCGCCGCGCCCTTGCTCGACTCGTCGTCGGGGTGCGCGTGCACCGCCATGAGCCGCAACCGATCAGCCACCTGCACAACCTCTCTGGTCCATCGCCGACAATGGGGCCGTCCCACATCCTCTCACTGCGCTGTCGCCGGCCCGCCGACGGCACCGGCTACGCGAAAGGCAGTGCCCGATGCGCCTCCCCCGACCCGCTCCCGACCAGCGCCGGTGGTGGGTCATCGGCATCGTCGGGTGCCTGATCGGCACCGCAGCGGTGGTGTGGCTGGCGCTGTCGGCCTCCCTCGGCCGGGTCACCTGGACCGACACCGGCTACCGGGTGCTCGACGACCGCACCGTCGAGGTGGAGTTCGACGTCCACCGCCCGGAGGGGCAGGCCGTCACGTGCGTCGTCCGGGCCCTCGACCAGGGGTTCGGCACCGTCGGGACCGTCGAGGTGCGCATCCCCGCCTCCCCCGAGGTGGCGGTCCACCGGCAGGTGACGGTCCGCACCACCACCAGGGCGGTCACCGGCGTCGTCCGGGAGTGCACCCCGGACTGACGCGAGAGGTGCCCTGCTCCGCAAAGGCGCAGGTCAGCACGGGTCTCGCGGCACGGTCGACGACCACCGGTGTGCGCAAGGAATGGACCCTTCTGCGCCGCGGTTGTTACCATTGTCCTTTCACCGCGCGGTCTGGACCTGGCCACCTCAGAGAGTCAGGGTCCGGGCCGCTTGGCGTAAGACACCCCGGTCGCGCTGATCCGCTGCCGGCCGAGGACCCACATCAAGGAGTACGACGTGAGCGACATTGCGACCCCCGCACAGAGCTACCTGACCCAGGAAGCCTTCGACCGCCTGAAGGCCGAGCTGGACCAGCTCTCCGGCGAGGGCCGTACCGAGATCGCGAAGAAGATCGAGGCGGCCCGCGAGGAGGGTGACCTGAAGGAGAACGGCGGCTACCACGCCGCCAAGGAGGAGCAGGGCAAGATGGAGGCCCGCATCCGCCAGCTCACCCAGCTCCTCGAGAACGCCAAGGTCGGCCAGGCCCCCGCCGACGACGGCGTCGTCGAGCCCGGCATGGTCGTCACGGTCGACATGTTCGGCGACGACCTGACCTTCCTGATGGGCTCGCGCGAGATCGCCGACGCCGACCTCGAGGTCTACAGCGAGAAGTCCGCCATGGGTGTGGCCATCAACGGCCGCAAGATCGGCGACACCGTCTCCTACGAGGCCCCCAACGGCAAGACCATCGAGGTCACCATCAAGGACGCCAAGCCCTACACCGGCTGAGCCTCCCGCCGAAACGACGAACGGGCCGTCCCCTCTCGGGGCGGCCCGTTCGCCGTGTGCCGTGCCGCGCGGCATGCGGGGTGGGTCGTGGTGCAGACGGGCACGCGACGCAGTGCGCCGGCGCGCGCCTCAGCCGAACTTGAGCTGGTAGCCCTTCGAGCGCAGGGCGCGCAGGACGTCCTCGCAGTGCTCGTGGCCCTTGGTCTCGAGCTGCAGGCCGATCTCCACCTCGTCGACGCGGATCGTCGTCCCGGTGCGGACGTGCTCGACCTCGAGGACGTTCGCGTCGACCGCCGCGCAGTCCGCGAGCAGGCCGGCCAGCGACCCGGGGCGGTCCGGGACGCGCACCCGGAACTGGAGGTAGCGCCCGGCCGCGGCCATGCCGTGCCGGATGATCCGCAGCAGGAGCAGCGGGTCGATGTTGCCGCCGGAGAGGACGGCCACCACCGGGCCCTCGACGTGTCGTCCGGCCGTGGACAGCAGGTGGGCCACGGCGGCCGCCCCGGCTGGTTCGACGACGAGCTTGGCGCGCTCCAGGAGGAACAGCAGCGCCTTGGAGAGCGCCTCCTCGCTGACCGTCTCGATGCCGTCGACGAGGTCGCGGACCAGGGCGTACGGCACGTCACCCGGCATGCCGACCGCGATGCCGTCGGCCATGGTCTGCATGTTCTCGTAGGCCACGGGCTTGCCGGCCGCCAGCGAGAGCGGGTAGGCCGCGGCCTGCTCGGCCTGCACGCCGATGATCCGGACATCGGGCTTGAGCGCCTTGACCGCGGTGGAGATGCCCGCGAGGAGTCCTCCACCGCCGGCGCTCACCACGATGGTGCGCACGTCCGGGCACTCCTGGAGGATCTCGAGTCCACAGGTTCCCTGGCCCGCCACGATGTCGCGGTGGTCGAACGGGTGGATGAGCACCGCCCCGGTGCTGGCCTCCCACTCCCGCGCCTTGACCAGGCACTCGTCGATGGTGGTGCCGACCTGCTCGATGTCAGCTCCGTAGGCCCGGGTCGCCACCAGCTTGGGCATGGGGGCGCCGTGCGGCATGTAGACCTTGGCCTTGATCCCGAGCAGCTGCGCCGCCAGGGCCACGCCCTGGGCGTGGTTGCCGGCGCTGGCCGCGACGACCCCGCGGGACTTCTCCTCGTCGGAGAGGCGCGCCATGCGGGTGTAGGCGCCCCGGATCTTGAAGGAGCCGGCCCGCTGGAGGTTCTCGCACTTGAGGTAGACCTCGGCACCGACGCGGTCGGCGAGGGCGCGGCTGTACTCGAGGGGTGTGGGTCGGACAACCCCGCTGAGCAGGTCCTGCGCAGCGCGGACGTCGTCCAGGGTGACGGACAGCGACGGTGATGCCATGCGCGCAGGCTACCCGCCACCCGCGCGGGCGCTGACCGGGCTAGTCGCTCGTGCGCCGGTTGAAGGCGCGGACGGCCAGCGGCGCCGTGACCGCGGCGATGAGGACCGACCAGCCGATGGCGAACAGGACCGGGTAGTGCAGCGGCAGCGCGGCATCGGCCGGGGCCGGGGGTGTGTTGCCCCACAGCTCGCGCATCGCCTGGACCAGCGACGAGATCGGGTTCCACTCGGCGATCGTCCGCAGCACCGGCGTCATCTGCTCGGTCGGCGCGAAGGTGTTGGCCAGGAACGTGATCGGGAAGATCGTCGTGAACATCAGGCCGTTGACCGCCTCGATGGACCGCATCGCCGACCCCACGAGGATGCCGATCCAGATCATCGCGAAGCCGAACAGCAGGAGCAGGCCGTACGCGAGGAGACCCGCGAGCAGGCCGTCGTGGATCCGCCACCCGATGGCGAGGCCGGTGATGGACATGACGACGATGCCGATGCTGGAGTGGATCAGGCTCGACACGCTGCGGCCGATCAGCACCGACGACCGCGAGATCGGCAGCGAGCGGAAGCGGTCGACGATGCCCTTGTCGATGTCGGTGTTGAGCCCGATGGCGACGACGAACGACGCGAACGCCATCGTCTGCGCCATGATCCCCGGCAGGAGCCACTCGCGGTAGTCGCTGCCCTCGGTCTGGATCGACCCGCCGAACACGAAGGCGAACAGCACGACGAACATCACCGGCTGGATCGTCACGTCGGTGAGCGCCTCGGGCTGGCGCTTGATGTGGCGCAGGTTGCGGCGGACGATCGCCATCGACTGGTGCAGCAGACCGGTCTGCTTGAGCTCGGGACGGCTCAGCTCGCCGGTGGTGACCTGTGTGGTCGTCTCGGTGGTCATGACGCCTGCTCCTCGGTGGTCTGCTCGGTGGGTTCCTCGGCCTTGTGGCCGGTCAGGTGCAGGAAGACGTCGTCGAGGCTGGGGCGCTTCAGGCCCAGGTCGTCGAGCTCGATCTCGCTGTGCTCGAAGACCGCGGCGATCCGGGTCATGTCGCGCAGCCCGTCGGCCGGTGCCGTGAGCTGCCGCGCGGCCTCGTCGACGTGGACCGTCGGCACGTGGTGGCGCAGCATCTCCTCGGCCGTGGAGAGGTCCTCGGACTTGGACACGGTGAGGACGATGCTCGCCTGGCCGCTCTGGTCCTTGAGCTCGAGCGCGGTGCCCTCGGCGATGATCCTGCCGTGGTCGATCACCACGATGCGGTCGGCCAGGTGGTCGGCCTCCTCGAGGTACTGGGTCGTGAGCAGCAGGGTGGTGCCGTCGCGGACCAGGCCGCGCAGCACCTCCCAGAGCTCGACCCGGCTGCGCGGGTCGAGGCCGGTCGTCGGCTCGTCGAGGAAGAGCACCGGCGGCGTGGCGACCAGGCTGACGGCGAGGTCGAGCCGGCGGCGCATGCCACCCGAGTAGGTCTTCACGACCCGGTCGCCGGCGTCGGTCAGCGAGAAGCGCTCGAGGAGCTCATCGGCGGCCTTCCGGACGTAGGAGGCCGCCAGGCCGTAGAGGGAGCCGATGAGGTGGATGTTCTCCCGGCCGGTCAGCAGCTCGTCGACGGTGGCGGCCTGGCCGGTCAGCCCCATGCTGCGGCGGACCGCGTCGGGCTCGCGCAGCACGTCGTGGCCGTTGACGCGGGCCGTGCCCCTCGTGGGCCGGGTCAGCGTGGTCATCATCCGCACGGTCGTCGTCTTGCCCGCGCCGTTCGGGCCGAGCAGGCCGAGGACGGAGCCTCTCGGGACCGAGAAGCTCACTCCGTCGACCGCGGCGGTCTCGCCGAAGTGTTTCACCAGGTTGTCGGCCTCGATGGCCAGGGAGGAGGACATGGACTCCAGCGTAGGTCGGGGGTACGACAGGCCCAACGGCTTTTCCGGCCGGGAGGGTGCGGCGTCAGTCCCGGCAGAGGCAGAACGGGTGGCCTGCCGGGTCGAGGTAGACCCGGAAGCCGCCGTTCTCCGAGGGCTGGTGCTCGTGCACCGTGGCCCCGGCCTCGAGCACGGCCGGCTCTGCCGCGTCGATGTCGGGCACCTGGAGGTCGAGGTGGAAGTGCTGCGGCCGCGGGCCCTCCGGCCAGGTCGGCGGCTGGTACCCCTCGACCCTCTGGAAGGACAGCCCGATGCCGCCCCCCGGGCCGCGGAGGTCCACCCAGTCGTCGTCGGCCGACACGATGCTCCACCCGAGGACCTTGGCGTAGAAGGCGCCGAGGGCTCGCGGGTCGGGGCAGTCGAGCACGACGAGGTCGAGTCGAGGCATCCCCAGGGCTGCGTGTGACTGGCTCATGGGGCCAATCTAGGAGCCGTCACCGACAACGCGCCCGGCGAGCGCGCGCGCGGCGCCGGGGTGGGGCCCGGCCAGCAGGCCCACCGCACACAGCAGGTATGCCGTGTCGGTCACCAGAACGGGGTCGCGCGGCACGCGCCACCCGCCGGCATGGTCGCCGGCGACGGCGGAGAGGACTGCCTCCCGCTCGCCGGCCGGGGCATGCCGCAGCACCCCGCCGGAGCCGACCACGACGGCGACGTCGGCGAGCGGCCTCGGACTGCTGCCGGGCGAGGGCGGGCGGGCGTGCCGTCGGACGGCGACGAGCGCGGCCGTGCGGGCGAGCGCGAGGTCGAGCACCTCCTCGGCCTCGTCCTCGGGGAGGTGGCCGGGGTCGGCAGCCAGCCCCGCGGCATACCGGGGCAGGTCGGCAGGCACGGGAACGTGCTCGCGCACCGCCGCCTCGACGACGCCCTCGGCGTTCCACCGCACCCCGAGGTCGGCCTCGACCGTGCGCGAGTGCCAGAGCGGGGCCACGACGTCCTTGGCCAGCCCGGCGTCCTCCCCCTGAGGGTGCAGCGCGGAGTAGACGTCGGTGGTCGCCCCGCCGATGTCGACCACCAGGACGTCGCTGCCCACCGCGTCGGCGAGCACCTCCACCCCGGCCAGCACGGCATCCGGGGTCGCCGCCTGCACCATGCCGGCGAAGGCGGGCCCCCGCGAGAGACCCTTGCCGCCGATGACGTGGTGGAGGAAGGCAGCCCGGATGGCCGCGCGGGCCGGCTCCGGGGCGATGACGCCGATCCGGGGCAGCACGTTGCGGGTCACCTCGTACCGCCGCCCGGTGGCCGCGAGCAGTGCCGCGACCTCGTCGGCAGCGTCGGCGTTGCCCGCCGCGACGACGGGCGCGTGGACGCGGGCCCGGGCGAGCCGGCCGGCGTTGTGCAGGAGCACGTCGGCGTTGCCGCCGTCCGTGCCCCCGACGAGCAGGATGATGTCGGGCCGCGCAGCGCGCAGCGCGGCGACGTCGGCACCCGACATCGAGCCGGCGGCGACGTGGACCACCTTGGCGCCCGCGCTCAGCCCCACCCGGTAGCCGGCCTCGGCGGTGACGTCGCGCTCGTAGCCGACGACCGCCAGCCGCAGCCCTCCGCCGGCGCTGGAGCAGGCGAGCACCTCGTCGGGCGCGCCCACACCGTCGGTCGCCAGCGAGCCCAGGATCGACCGGTAGCCGTCGAGCACGTCGGTCGCGATGGTCGTGGGCACCTCGCGTGAGGCCAGCAGCGCGCCCGAGCCGGTGTCGACGAGGGCGGCCTTGGTGAACGTCGAGCCGAAGTCGACGCAGAGGACCCGTGGCATCGCGGAGCCGGGCCGGGTCAGCCGAGCCGGTCGAGCGCCTGGCGCAGGTCCTCGATGAGGTCCTCGACGTCCTCGATGCCGACGGAGAGCCGGATGAGGTCCGCAGGGACCTCGAGCTCCGTGCCGGCCACGGAGGCGTGGGTCATCCGGGCCGGGTGCTCGATGAGCGACTCGACACCGCCGAGGGACTCGCCCAAGGTCCAGACCTGCGTCTCGGCGCACACCTTGACCGCGACGTCCTCGCCGCCCACCAGCTGGAAGGAGATCATGCCGCCGAAGCGCTTCATCTGCCTCTTGGCGACCTCGTGCCCGGGGTGGCTCGGCAGGCCCGGGTAGTGCACCGCGCTGACGGCCGGGTGGGCCCGGAGGAACTCGACGACCTTCTCCGCGTTGTCGCTGTGCCGCTCCATGCGGATCGCGAGGGTCTTCAGACCACGCAGGACGAGCCAGGCGTCGAACGGGCCGGCGACGGCGCCCATCGAGTTCTGGTGGAAGGCGACGCGGTCGGCGGCGTCCTCGAACCCGGGGACGGCGATGTCGTGGCCGACGACGACGGCACCGCCGACGACGTCGCTGTGGCCACCGCAGTACTTCGTCGTGGAGTGGGTGACGATGTCGGCGCCGAGGGCCAGCGGCTGCTGCAGGTAGGGCGAGGCGAAGGTGTTGTCGACGACGAGCAGCGCCCCCGCCTCGTGGGCGAGGTCGGCGAGGGCGGCGATGTCGGCGATGCCGAGGAGCGGGTTGGTCGGAGTCTCGACCCAGACGATCTTGGTCTGGCCCGGGCGGATGGCCGCGCGCACCGACTCCACGTCGGCGATGCGCGCGATGGTGTGCTCGACCCCCCACGGCACGAGCACCTTGTTGAACAGCCGGTACGTGCCGCCGTAGGCGTCGGACGGGACGACGACGTGGTCGCCCGGCGTCAGCAGGGCGCGCAGCAGGGTGTCCTGCCCGGCCAGGCCGGAGGAGAACGCGAAGCCGCGGGCCCCGCCCTCGAGCGCGGCGAAGCACTCCTCGAGCGCGGTGCGGGTCGGGTTGGCCGAGCGGCTGTACTCGTAGCCGCCCCGGAAGCCGCCGATGCCGTCCTGCTTGTAGGTCGACACCTGGTAGATCGGGGTGATCACGGCGCCCGTGCTGGCGTCCGGCTCCTGCCCGGCGTGGATCGCCCTGGTGGAGAACCCGCCCTGACCGCTCTGCTGCTCGCTCATGCGGGCAAGGCTAACGGCAGCCCCTCGGACGTCAGTCGAGCACCTTCTGCCACTCGCGCCGGTGGGCGTCGACCGCGTAGCCGAGCCGCTGGTTGACCGCGAGCATGTGGGCGTTGTCGTCGGCGTTCCACGTGCGGATGGCGGTCAGCTCCGGCAGGTGCTCCATCACCGCGAGGGTGTTGGCCGCCTTGAGTCGCAGCCCGAGCGCGTGCCCGCGGTGCTTGCGCACGACGAGGGTGTCCTGCTGGTAGCCGAGGGTCGGCGTCTCCGGCGAGACCTGCACCTGGGTGTAGCCGACCAGCCGGCCGGTGGGGAGGTGCCGGGCGACGGTCTCCACCACCCGGCGGCCCATGGCGAGCACCACGGCGTACTCGCCCCGCACCCGCTCGGCGTCCCAGTCCTCCTCCTCGAGCTGGAGGTCGCCGAGCGGTGCGTCGGTGCTCATCCGGCGCTGCAGCTCGGCGCGGTCCTCGAGCCACGAGTCCGGTATGCCGTCCACGCTCGTCTCGAGCGCGTAGTCAGGAGTGGTTGCGTCGCCGTCGTCGGCGACGATGGCTGAGAGGGCCACCTCGTCGACCGGCAGGCGCAGCGTGCTGCGCAGCACGAGCTGCGCCGGGCTGTAGCCGTGCCCGCGGGCGAAGGCCTCGCCGGAGTGGTCGGCGTGGCCGGCGGGCCACTCGGTCTCGGCGATGAAGACGCTGCGCCCCTGCTCGACACCGCGGGCCTCGGCCCACCGGAGCAGCTCGGTGCCGGTCCCGCGGCGGCGGTGGTCGGGGTGCACCGCGAGCGAGAGGAAGGCGACGCCGGGGTTCTCGCGCAGGCGCAGGACGACCAGCGCGACCCCGACCACGTCGCCGTCCGGCGTCACGGCAGCAGCGGCGA